>JBAYVM010000219.1:0-5503 GCA_041674645.1 Victivallaceae bacterium
AAACGAGTTGCATTATCACGCCAAATGTATGAAAAAACTTTTTCATTCGGCTAAAGTTCCGACTTTTAATTATACGCAGGATGATTTGAATGAACTGGCAAAATCACTTATTATGAAGCGCATCAGCGTTCCCGGCGTTCAACCGAAACTGTCTTTGCATTTAGAAAAGGGCGACGCGGCAGGCAACAGCCGTTTAACGCTAGTCGGACTTGAAGGTGATTATATCTTGAAACCTCAGACACCGCAGTGGAAGTTTCTTCCGGAAGCGGAACATTTCTGCATGTTGTTTGCGCGTTTATGCAAGATTGCCACGGCGGAATTTGGCCTGATTCCGCTCCAATCCGGCGAACTTGCCTATATCACGCGACGCATGGACCGAAACGAAAACGGGGCGTTGCACATGGAGGATTTCTGCCAGTTGACCAATAAACTGACAAGCCAGAAATACAACGGATCAATGGAACAGATTGGCAAAGCGTTACGAATATATTCCAGTACACCAGGGTTGGATGCAGTCCGTTTTTTGGAATTATCGCTATTTTGCTACCTGACCGGAAACTCAGATATGCACCTGAAAAACTTTTCATTGCTGCGGCTGGCGGACGGACGGTATGAATTTACTCCAGCATATGACCTGGTTCCGGTAAAAATCCTTCTGCCTGCGGACAACGAAGAACTTGCCCTCACAATGTGCGGCAAAAAATCGAATTTGAAATACGCCGACTTTGCCAGCTTTGCCGACAACCTTGGATTAACCGTGACACAGTTTGAAAAAACATTGAAAAATCTTCAAAACAATAGTGAAAAAACATTATCCGAAGCGCTGAAACGCTCTTTTATGCCGCTTGAAATGCAACAAAATTTCAAGAACCTGTTCCTTGAACGCCTCGGAAAATTATCATCCGCCAAGATGCGTTAAAAACTTGAGAATAGTGTTATAATTCCGTAACGATTATTGCTTTGTGCCAGCAATAATGTAACGTACGAACTAAAATATATTCTGGGATTTAAGAAGAATGGGATTTATTCGAAACTTATTAGCTCGGCTTGAGGATTCAGTTATAAGCAAAGGCAATAAGAAGGTATATCGGGGAATCATTTTCTGCGACGTAAATTTAGATGATTCGGATGACCAGGAATTTTTCAGAATAACCGGGGAAGCCATTGATTTAATAGCTCAAGTTGATCCAAGACGTTTTAAAAGAGTGAAGAAAGAACTCAAATATATTATCAATAACGAGCTTCTATCTCGCGGCCAATATCGCAGACGGTTAAATGCCTGCGTAATCGATTTTGGCAGATATAAATTTGCTGAAGATTACCAATGGTATTTATATGATTATGCCGGGACAATCATTCATGAGGACAATCATTCATGAGGACACTCATGGATTTTTATGTACAAAAGGGTTTGAATATACGCCGAAAAACAGAGTCCAGACAGAGAAAATTTGCGGAGTTGAAGAGAATAGATTTTTTACCAAGCTCGATTATGAGTTTAAAGACCAGTTGATTAAGCCATTCGATGAAAAAGACTGGAATTTTTCCTGGCACGCTTCAAAGTGGAATCAAATGAAGGCGTTATTACAAAGACTAAAACAGTCAGCGGAGAAAAAAAAGTCCAACTACCCAAATAAAAAATCACATAACCACCTCAACCCTGTTCAATATGAATTCATAAACCTGACTTCGCAAAAACTTACTCAAAACAAATTCGTACGAGTTTTATTAAAAAAACAATATTTTTAAGATATGCTATTGACAATATAAAACAAATCTATTATAATAGATAATGCAATCGTTTGCATTGAATAAATAAATATTTAGCTATAAAAATGCAACCGTTTGCATTGAATTTAAAATAATTACCGGTCTGGAGACAAGCGATGAGAAGACAAGTAACAATTAAACAAATAGCAAAATTAGCCGGGGTTAATGCCTCCACGGTATCACGGGTATTCAATCCTGCCAGTGGATATTCCATTTCCAGCGCAATAAGAGAAAAAGTTATAGCCATAGCAGATGAGCATGAGTATGCTCCCCGCGACGCGGCGCGATCATTGGTTCATGGCAGAACTTTCAATTTTGGCGTAATTTTGCATAGTCTGGAAGCTGACATGTTTTCTCCTTATCTTTCTCTGGTGCTTGCCAGTTTTTCTCGAGAAGCAATGCTTTATGGCTATAAAATGGTGTTCTTGCCAGTAGAAGATGGAAATTTTGACCGTGAAGTCGTGAAATATATCAGAGGCGGAAATGCCGATGCCTATCTGGTTGGCGGCAGCCTGATTGGTTCTGAAACAATTGAAGAACTGGACAAAAAGCGTGTGCCGGTTGTAGTTTATACTGCGGACAAAATCCTTTCAAAGAAATTCGGGAATGTCTGCCCGTTTTCATTCGACAACAAACCTGCTTTTGAAAGTATGTATTCACAAGTAAAAGAACGCGGCTTTGACAGTTTTTTGCTGTTCAATACCGAACGTTTGAAAATCTGTTCCCGGACAGATTATCAGAAGAACAGCGCCGATTACGGAGTAAAGATGGCGGACTACATTGAATATGAAGGCAGCCTCAGAGATCTTATGATTAGAAACGACACCAGAGTATTTGTCATGAAAAATATAAATCGCTTCAAGCAGCACGAATTAATTATCTGCGGCAATGATTTGATGGCGCTTGGGATATGCGATGCGCTTAGAGACTCAGGCATTGAACCAGGCAAAGATATTTCTATAATCGGCTACGACAATATTGAAGAAAATCCGAACTTCTCAACTTCAAGCAAGCCATTCCTTTCAACAGTGGCAGTTAATGAATCATTAATTGGCAGAATGATGGCAAAATTGTTGCGAGATAATTTAGCAATGAAAGAATTCAAACCGCAGAGTTTTTCCGTTCCGGCAAAATTCATTGCCAGAGAAAGTCTTGGATATAAAAAGAAATAACCTCGATATAATAAAGGACAATAAGCTGATGAAACGTATTTTAATTCTAACCGTGTTGAGCTCATTCTGCATGTCAATTCTGGCGGCAGATGAACTGTTTAACGGGCAAAGCACCGCAAATGAAATTGCAAATATCGCTTGCGGTGGCAAATTTCTGAAGAATTATCCGGAATTATTCCAAATTGAACTGTGGCAGAATAGCAATCCCAAACAGAAGACAGTAATCAATGGCAAATGGAGCGATTTGGGCCGCAACGGCCTCGCCATCTATCCTCAGGCTAAGGTTCAGGTCAGTATTGTCGAAGTTTCTAAAAATGAATTTGAATGGCGGATAAAAGTAACTCCCACTGGTAGCTACGGAGTGTTTTATGTAAAATACCCGATACTTGCCATACCCAAGAGCTCCGATTCGGCTGAACGCCTGCTGGTACCTCAACAATACGGGCGGGCCATTGAACGTCCTTCACAGCGCAAAGATTATTATGACGGCGAACTGCCACGGCTGAAAAATGCTATCTGGTTCGGACCTTACGGCGGACAAAAACAATCAATGCAAATGATTATTTATGAAACTGGCAACCGCTGTTTTATGTTGTGGACCCAGGATCCGGAGGGTTATGCCAAGGACTTCGTCGTCAGTGAAAGCGAAGTTCAAGGCAGTCTGGCCGGAAATGCCATGCTTTTTTACACTTACCATTTCCCCGCCAACAGCGGACAGCGCGGAACAGCCTGGACTGCCCCCTACCCGACCGTAACTTCCGAGTTTGAAAATAATTATTATGTCGCGGCAAAACGTTATCGTCAGTGGGCAGTTCAACAACCGTGGTGCGCCAAAGGCACTATCACAGAGCGGATTAAAAGCGGCGACCTGCCGAAATGGTTTGCCAATAATATGCTGTGGGCAACAGCAATCAACGATAAAAATCTGCCAATGCTGGAAGATTTATCCGGGGCGTTTCCATTCACTGAAATCGGAGTCTTTTTAACCATGTGGCAACGCTGGGGTTTTGATGAGAATGTTCCACAATATTTTCCACCGAAAGATGAATCTGGCTATAAAAAGTTGATTGCAGCCCAAAGTAAACGACTGCACATGATGCCTTACATGAATATGCACTTGATTGATGGCGACTATAAATGGGCGGTGGATAAATTCAGTTCCGGTCGCGCTATGGCTCTGCCGGAACACGCGATGGTGACGGATACTGCCGAATGCCGCGACTATGAAGAACGCTGGGGCACGTTCAAAAACGCCGACGGAACCACTCGCAAACGCTTTATGTATCCAATGTGCCGGTCCAGCAAATTGTGGCAGGATTATTTTAACGGCATGGCCAACAAGAATATGCAATATTATGGAACAGACGGACAATATTTCGACCAGATTGGCGTATTGCCTTATCCGTGCTGGGACAAAACGCACAGCCATCCAGTCGGGTTCGGGCCTTACTTGTTGCAAGGCGGCAGACAGATACTGGAAAACGCCAGAAAAGACAATCCCGGAAAATTAATCTTTGGTGAACATATCAGTGAATTTTACATCGGTGCGCTTGATGAATGTTACACCATCTGGCCCGCATATTATCAGCAAAAGACCATCATTATCCCATTATTTCCGCTGGTTTATCAAGATTATATATCGCAACACGAATGGAGTATTCCGCCAGCTGCCTTGAAAAACCCGTCAGATTTCGCTTATGCACTGGCATTGTCTATCCATCTTGGACACAAACCTGGTTCTTTTGTGACAATTGAAACAATTTACGGACTTCTGCAATCTGAAAATAGTAAAGCCTTATCCTTTCTAAAACAGATAGAAAATGCTTTGCGAGTCAGTAAATCTGTTTACGGAGAAAAACTGGCAGATCCGCAAATAATCGACTCCCCGATGTATGAAGCATCAATTTGGGAAAGCACAAAAAAGTCAAGAGAAGTTTCAGTTCCGGCAGTAACTGCTTCCGCATGGAGACTGCCGGAATCAGGAAAAATAGCGTTTCTGCTGACCAACACTGGAGCACAGACGGCAACAGTCGGCCTGATATCTGAATATCTGCCAAAACAAACAGAATTGCAGGATGTCCGGACGAAGACAAAAATCACTTGGACTCCTGAAACAAAAATAACCATGCCGCCTCTATCAGCTCAAATGCTGGTAGTCAACGCAACCAACAAAACTGGAGATAAAAAATGAATTTACTCAGAAATGTTACATTGGCCGTAGCGGCAATTACAGCTGCCGGATGGATGAATGTCAATGCCGTAGACATCGAAATTGGTAATCTCGATAAAGTATCTGGCTGGTTACTTTATCCAAATAATCCCCAACAAGTAAAAACCGATACTACCGGAGAGATTGAGGCAAAAGGTCAACTGGCGCTTTATTCAAAGAAAATTATAACTATTGATCCGGCAAAAAAATATCGTTTGTCAGGAGAATTCCGCTGTGCTCCAGGAACCCAGAGCAATCGTTTCTACTTGGGCTTTGAACCATTTGACATAAACCGCAAACCAATTCAGCCAACAATGGTCGGCATGGTCAGCGGAACGGAAACCGAACTGGC
>JBAYVM010000220.1:0-5488 GCA_041674645.1 Victivallaceae bacterium
ATTTTTTCCGGTGGAAGCTTTTTTGCAATCAGAGTTTTCACGCCTTCCGCGACGGATTCCGGGGTGTTCTCAGCGGAGAATACATATTCCGGAGAGAACAGAGTATCGCGACCACCGAGGTTTTTCGTGTTTACTATTGGGATTCCGCAAAGCAGATACTCAGCGCTGACAAACATTGCGCCTTCTTCGGCGGACAGGCAAAGTCCGGTGCTGGCGGAGTTTATCTCTTTGTAAATTCTTCCGGAAGATACATTAAGTGTCCAGTCCGGGTGCTTTAACAGCTGCATGATTTTCTGAAAATATTGGGTTTCAGTCGGAGAATAGTATCCAATCAGGCGCAGACTGTCTATTCCCGCAGCAAGTTCATGTCGTTTGAACGGAGTAACTCTGGCAATATAAATCGCTGCATATTTTTTCACCGCGAGGGGAATAATCTTGTACTTCCGCTCATCGATGAATGCATTTTGATGGCACAATATTCCGTTGAGAGAATATTGTTTGAACAGTTCCTCTTCGCGCGTGGAATTGCAGAGAAAAATATATTCCAATCCGGGGCGCATGGTATTAAGTTCTTTCAGCGCATTAACTATTTCCATTACCCGTTCGTCTGTTTCCCGATGCCAGCCCAGTTGAAAAATAATAAATACTTTTTCATGGCCAGCGAAGTTTTTGATGAATTTCTCTTTGTTGCTGATAAAATCCTGCCAGTAGCTGATGATAATAAAAGGTTTGTGGCTGATGATGTAGCACGGTAAGTATTTCCCGAAAACCATGGTTAAAATTTTGCTCAGCAGTTCTTTAATCATTTTTTTTTCTCGTGCTTTGTTTTTTACGGATAAAATCAAGGTCAAAAATAAAATCATCATCAGTTTTTTTGTAGAGATAAAAAGTATAGCCGGTGAGAGCTATGACTGACCACGACAGCACTGGTAGCAGATGAAGATATTGTTTTTTGAACGTGCATGTATAAAATATTTTGTTCAATATCGCATAAGAACCTAAATAATTTGAAACGTGAAGCACGGCATCCAGCGGAATGAGATAAAACAGACAAAAGGCGGAACAAATGGCAAGATTCGACCAGTCTTTCTTTTTAAATAGAAAATTCATTTTTACCAGCAGTAACAGAACAATGATACCAGCGTCATAAAATCGGTGATAACATAAAAGCATTGAAATGCAAAACGTCAGCAACAACAGGTTGAGTCCTATTCCTTCACGTTTGCGCTCAATAAACAGTATGTAAACGGACAGCGCCGCGAAAAATAGTTTGCAGATAATGTTGAGATAGTTTGCTCTGAAAAACTCTATTTGAAGCATATTGTAGCCGCTGACGGCAAATGAGTTGTAGCCACTGTCAACATTTTCGGATAAAACTTGAATATAGTGAAGATAGTATTGAATCGGGTCAAAACCGCAAAACACAAGATACAAAGAGAGAGCAACAAAAACAATAAACGCATAAATGCAGATGGCGTAGTATTTTTTTACGAATAACAATGGAGCGAGAATTGTTATCATGGAATATTTCATCAAGGCAATCAGGCCGAAAGTTAAGATTTTTGCATAAGAATTTTCAAAATAAAAGAAAAGTAATATTCCGAGAATAATCCAGGTCGGACTTTGCCCGTGGCGCAGGCACATCATTACCGGAGACGAGTTAATGAACAGAACGCCACTAATGAAGAAAAATAGAGTGTATTGGTCAGGATTTCTGAAGTTTATTTTTTGGAGCAGACCGGTAATTTTAAAGATAAAAACAAAACTGGCCGCAGTTACAGAAACCGTGAGAATATAGTAAGTCAATGCGGATATTTGAACATTCATGAATGTCCAGGGAATGAAATATAATGTCATGCCTGGATAAACAATTAGCGGATCATCCCATTTGTGTAGAACCAGATTGCTTACTTTGTAACAGTCGAGACCTTTCAAAAGCGCCATTGTGCAGTCAAGATAACAAATAAAATCGACCAGCGCATTGTGCCGGTAAGTTGTTACGATACGCAAAATAGTTCCTGCTAAAAGGCAGGATATGATAAGGTAAAAAAGAGATATTTTAAAACGGCTCGGGCAGTTACGCATTATTTTCAATATTTTTCTCTCCATGGGTTCTGACAAGCTCATTTATTCTTGAATGCATAACTTTGAAATAATCTCCCACCCATCCAGGAGGATTGTCCGGATTTGCTGTAGAGAGGAAACTGGCAAATGAATCCTTGTCTTCCGGGGCGAAACCGTGCATTCCGGGAAGACTTTTTAACCCCATGTCGCAGGGTTCGATTTGGACGCCGGGATTCATCAACAGAATTTCTTCGCCATACATATCATCTTCAAAATCGATTCCGTATTTAATTTTTTCATCCTTACTCAGCAAATGCGCATTCGTAATTTGCCGCAATGCCGGGATGATCTTAGTTCTTGATCTTTCGGTTATAAACCAGAACCGGGCCATGGTTGAATCATAAACCGCCGCATAATCATCACCAAATTTCAGTCCGAGGGATTCTACCGCTTTTTTTACATCAACGACATCAGTTCTTGGCGTCATGCCGTGGTCGGATACGATGGTCAGCGTGAAATGGTCGTATTTTTCGTTGGCTTTAAAGAAAAGTTCCTCAATTCGTTCCGAATACCAGTCAAGCTTGCGTTGAATTGTGTCTGTCTGGTTTACTTTCATGTGCAACAGTCCATCAAGAGCGGCGGTATAAAGAAATGCAAATTCTATTTCGCCTTTATCCAATTCATTAAGCAGATTTTCGATGTTTTCAGATTCTTTCAAGCGCCAATTGGAAATGTGATATGACAGGCCTGCTTTTTTCAACACATCCGCCAGGTTTTCTACCGGCGATAAACCGCCTGGAACAAAAATGTCATTTTTCTCAATATAGTCAAAATATGGCAACCGGTCGTATGGCATTGAATACATTTCAAAATAACCGGTGAAACCATAAAATTTGGCAATGAGTTTAGACAGGATGTGCCTTACCCGCCAACGGTTGAATATTCTTGACGGAAGATGGTGCAGCATCAGCCATTTGAATATTTTAAAAGGAGACTTTTCCGGTGCGTAATAGTAAAAACTTAAGTGCTTGTGAACTTGCGGCGGCTGTCCGGTTAATATTGTCGGAATTGCCGTGGAAGAATAACCAAACTGCATTTTCGCCGGATAGCGATACGGCAACAATTTTTCCAGAAATTTATGCCGTTGAGCAATTTCCCAGCCTAATGCATCGATGAACATGAATATATGAACATTCTTACTCATTGGTAGACCCCTTTGCCGGTTTATAACATTTGCGTTATTTTTTAATCGTCGGAACAGGCGGCAATACTTTTTTCGTATCTGTAATAACGGTATTTGCGGTTTTGGCTGCTGGAACTTTAGGCTTAGCAACCGGCGTTACTGCCGGAGTAACCGGTTTTACTGTGGCGATTGCAGCAGATGGCATTTTTGTCTTTGGTGCGGCGACTGCAGGAACCACCGCTTTCGGCGTTGTTACGGCAGGAACCACCGTTTTGGGCGCGTTTAATGTTGGAACGGGCGTTTTTTCCTTCGGCGTTACCGGTGGGGGAGTCTCAATTTTGCCGATACGCGCCAGATAAAACGCCGCCGCGCTATTGTCATAGGATGTTGCATAATTAAGCGCATTCCTTCCGACAATATCCACAGCGTTCAAGTCTGCGTTGTGTTCGATTAACAGTCTAAGTGTGGTTAAGTCGCCACGCATGGCCGCCCACATCAGGGCTGTCCGGTTGGAATGGTCTTTTAAATTCGGGTCGGCGCCAGCTTTGATTAGAAACGCTGACATATCTGAATTTCGATAATAAATGGCATAAACCAGCGGAGTCCATTCATCTTTCTTGTCTTTGAAATTTAGCGGAGCTCCTTTTATGACTAGCTCTTTCGCGGCTTTATTTTCACCTTTGGCGATAGCTTCCAGCAATGCGTCGCCCAACCGGTAGTTGTCGTGGCTGCCGGTATTGTATTGTGGTTTTGACGCACAGGAACAAAGCACAAAAATGGCAACGGTCAAGCATGGTATGGCTGTCAATATTTTACTCATAATAACTTCCTGTTGTTTAACTATAACATTTAACTCTATTGCTATAACTATAGCGGTCTTTTTTCTCACGTCCAGCGTGAAATTAATTAATTATACGCAACTTGCCCGGAATTGACCGGAAAACAGCCGCTCTATTCGGAAACAAGAGATAAACAGGCAGGAAAATTAAATTTCATTTAAAACCGGTTTGTACATGGCATAAACTAGAGTTAATATTTATATTCATAAAATCTGTGAGGATTAGTAATGGCACTGTTAAAAGAAGAAATTGAGAACAGGATACTTCAAACCGCTAAAAACACGGAGTTTAAAGACAAGCCTCATTCGGTCGTTGTCTGGTGGATGCGGTTTGTCTGCCTGGCGGTAAGCGCGTTTTTCCTGGTGATAACGATAATCGTGGCGCATTCTGGACTGGGATTGCTGTTGCTGGCTTTGCTGTTGGGAATCTGCTGGTTGCTGGCTGCGGCAATTTTTCAATTGCAGTGGGAAAGATATAAAGAAAGTTACGTTTTAAAAGCTCAAATACAAAAAAATAATCCGGAAAAATAGTCATGAACAGGAATAGGAGTTGTCCTATGTTGAGTTTTGCCGAAGAAATTTATTTGTTGGCGCTCGACGATGTTAGTGGTAAAATCGTACTGCCGGGAGGAATCCCGATGTTGCGCCGGGCATTGGCTGGAGCTGCGCTCTGTGAATTGTCATTTCTGGGAAAAATAGACAATGATCAGGAATTTATTTACCTTGTCAATACCGAAAAGACCGGTGATGAAATATTGGATGGCATTATTGATGTTATAAATTTAAGGCAATCCAAAGAAACCATAAGCTTTTGGATAAAAAATCTTCTTGATGAGGCAAAAGAAATTGAAAAACAGGTATTGCGTAATTTAATCAGGCGCGGTATTTTGAAAGAGATTGACGAACGCATTATGTGGGTGTTTCCATCACGGCGCTATCCGGTGATTGACGACCAGGAAATAAAAGATGTTGAACGCCGCTTGATTCAAATTGTCAGTACGCCCAACGCTATTCCCGATCCACGGGATGCGGTGCTGATTAGTTTGGTATACGCATGCGGAATTTTTCGGGAAATATTTTCCCCGAGAGATTACAGCCGCCTCGAGAGTCGAATAAAAAAACTGGCGGCGCTGGATTTTATTGCCAGCGAAACCGGACGTTTGATAGATGAAATCGCCGTTGTCATGGTGGAAACCGGACGCGGGTTAAGACAATAAACATAACCGGAGGAAGAAGAATGAAAAAGGTATTGTGGTCCGTAGTCTTGATGTTCGCCGCTGTTTCAATGTGGGCTCATTGTCAGATTCCATGTGGAATTTACAACGATGACTTGCGTTTCGAACTGATGGAAGAGGATATCAACACGGTTCAAAAAAGCACTGACATGATTTTGAAGTTGCAGC
>JBAYVM010000221.1:0-5441 GCA_041674645.1 Victivallaceae bacterium
GTTTCCAGCAGCAGACTGCCGGTAAAAAGAAACGGCAGCGCCGCAGTTGCCCGGGTAATTATCGGGATTGAAGCATTACGCAACAGATGCCGCCCGTAAATGGAAATTTTACTGCAACCTTTCGCGGTGGCAGTGCGCAAATATTCCCGGTTTAGTTCATTGACGAATACCGCCCGGTAAAACCTTACTCCACCACCCAGTCCGCTGAAAATACCGATCAGCACCGGCAGAATTAAATGCCTGACGCTGCCCCATCCCCAAATCGGGAACAGATTAAAATAGTAGCCAAGATACCATTGACCGAAAATAATAAAAACTAAATAACTGACGCTCATTCCCGCGATGGACAACAACACCAGCGTCCGGTCAACCCAACCGCCTTTAAACGCAGTCGCAATCAACGCCAGAATAATTCCCAGCACTAATTCTCCCCAGAATATCGGAGTCATCAGCCAAAGCGAAGGCCAGACGCCGCGCCAGATAATATGTTTTATCGGTTCCCGCGTAACGATTGTCCGCCCGAAATTAAAAAACACCACATAGGGGAATTCCGCTTTAAAACTGCAAATTTCTCCAAGCGCTTTGATGAATTGTGAATTAAACGCGGAAGCCTGCTGGCGGAAGAAACTTATGCTCTGAAATTGCGCAACAGCCGGAACGTCGAGCCGTAAAGCCTCGCGACCGGGATTAAGTCCAATCGCGATTTCCGTCCATTTTTCAGCGGAATATGTTTTGCCGTCACACGCAAAACTGCCTTGAAACAAAATCCGGCTTTCAAGCGGCGCGGACTGTTCGAAATTGCGTTTGAGAAGAATTGAGCCATTTTTCAGTTCCAGAGAGCCATTCGAAATTTGTTGTTCCCCGGAAATATCCACGCCCGGCAGATTGCGGTTTTCTTCAAAAATCACGGTGGTGAAAGCTTCGGTTTTGCACCAGCTTCCGTAAATCAGCGGCAGGTCGGCGCCCAGTTCCATCCGCAAATCGTCCACTTCGCGCGGAGAAGGATTTTTGCCCAGCACCGCCGCCGCCGGATCGCCAGCCGCCAGACGGAACAGAACGAAAGTCAACAACACCACGCCGGCAACAACCAGCGCCGAATATAAACTGCGTTTAACAATAAATCTTAACATGACTTTTCCCGGTAAAAATAATCAGTAACTATATCACCGGACCGCCATAATCCAAGCGTTAAAACCTGAAAATATTCCGTTCAGGTCAACCCATCCGGCTGTCGAGATTAATCATGGACAGGCTGCCGTCATGCGCCTCAGCAATCGCTGAACAATATTCTGTCCAGCAGCCGCAATTGGCATAAACAATTCCATCCACATTTTTCAATTCCGGAGTATGAATGTGTCCGCAGATTATGCCGGAAATGTCCGGATGATTCCGCGCCTCATGCAGTAACAGATTTTCATAGTCATTGACAAACTTGACTACATTTTTTACTTTTGTCTTCAGGTATTTGGACAAAGACCAGTGGATTCCGAACGGCCGGATAAAAATATTCAAAATGCGATTCAAAAACAGCGCCAGGTCGTAACCGCGATCCCCTAACGCATAAAGGAAACTCAGTTTTTCGCTCATAATTCCGTCAAATTTATCACCGTGCATTACCAGAAAACGCTTTGCGTCTGCGGTTTCATGAATACTTTCTTTCACGATTTTTATCCCGGAAAAATCCATTCCGTCAAAATCCCTGATCTCAATATCATGATTTCCGGGAATGTAAATTATTTCAACGCCATTTTTGACCAGCTTAAAAAATTTTCTAATCAACGCGTTATGTGTGCTATCCCAGTAAAATTTCCGGCGGATGGCGCTGAGGTCAACAATATCCCCGATCAGATATATTTTCTCAACATTAATCGTTTTGAGAAATTCGAGCAATTTTTCACTGTGGCAGTATTTCGTGCCGAGGTGAATATCACTCAGAAACAATGTTTTGTACTTTTCTTTATGAGGCATTTGATGTGTTTTTTTCATCTTTTCCGCGTTTATCGCGTATTTTCCTTTTCCTTGACAATTTTTAAACGTTCATCCGATTTATTTGTTCACTGTTGAATATAAGTTAAGATTGTTAAAGCACGGAGAGCAAACGATTAGAATTGAATTAGCTTTTAGCTTTCGCCAAACAAATCACCACTTCTTGTAAGAACCGGGTAAGATTCAGGTTAAGCTGCGGTTACAGGCAAAAATTCTCTTGACTTTTGCCTGATGGAAAGTAAGCTATCTTCAGCAAGCAAGGATAGAGTACAATGAGTAAAGAAGAAGCGTTTGACAAAGCGATGAGACTTTTAAGTTCCCACGCCCACAGCGTGAATGAACTGCGCAGCAAATTGTATCGCAAAGGTTTTTCCAGCCAGGATATTGCTTTCGCGTTAAACGAATGTAAACGGCTGCGGCTGGTCGATGACGAACAGTTCGCCAGAGATTATGGTTCAGAAGTCGCTTCCCGCGGGTGCGGCAGCCTGAAGATAAGAAATTCGTTGCGCATGAAAGGTATCGACAGGGAGCTCACGGCTAAAACGCTGGAAGAACTGAGCGGCGATGAATTTGAGCACGCCGTTCAAGCGTTGAATTCCAAATTAAGATCTCTGTCACGAGAAACCGACATGCGAAAAAAACGCGATAAAGCCTGCCGTTTTCTCGCTTCCAGAGGTTTCAAATTCGATATCATCCGCAAAGCCTTCGATCAATGCCCGGAACTTTCATTCAGTCCTAACTCATTTGAAGAATGAGTTTTCTGCTTTTTTACTGATTTTTTCCTTCGCTGACATTGATTTTGAAGTTGCGGGATATAGCTTTTAACTTTGTCATTTATGTAAAGTTTATTTTCAAATAATGAAAGGTAATAATAATGTTTGTTGTAGTGCTTGCATCTATTCAGGTAAAACCCGGAAAACGTTCTGAGTTTCTCGATATTTTCAAAGCTAATATACCTAACGTGCTGAAGGAAGACGGCTGTATCGAATATTTCCCGACCGTGGATGTTCTGTCCAATCTTCCACCGCAGCAACTGGATGCGCACACGGTTACGATTGTCGAAAAGTGGGCGAGTCTGGATGCGCTCAAACTTCATCTCGCCGCGCCGCACATGTTGGCTTACAAAGAAAAAGTCAAAGATTTGGTGGAGAAAGTCAGTCTGAAAGTTTTGCAAACGGCATAACCGTGCACAACAAGTAATCTGCTGGCGAAACGGCGATTGGTTCTGCTTTCTTGCAATCATAAAATATTGTGTTATAATTCGTCACATCGAAATTAACGATAACATGAGGAAAGAAAAATGGATTACCGCAGCAAATTCATGGTCAAGCCGGGTTCCAAGGTAAAACTGGAGAAAGTCAATCCCGCCAATACCGAAGGTTTCAAGAACAAAAAAGAAGCTTTGGAAATTCTCAAGAAAAATCGGGCGAAGCTGGCGGAGTTGCAATATAAACTTTATTCAGAAAACAAACAGTCGTTACTGATTGTACTCCAGGCGATGGATGCCGGCGGTAAAGACGGCACCATCAATCATGTTCTGGCCCCGATGAATCCGCAAGGCTGCCGCGTGCAAGGCTTCAAAGTTCCCAATGCGGTTGAGCTCAGCCATGACTTTTTGTGGCGCATTCACCGGGCCGCGCCGAAAAATGGCGAAGTCGTTATTTTCAACCGTTCACACTACGAAGATGTTTTAGTCTCCCGCGTACACAATCTAGTGCCAAAAAAAATCTGGTCGAAACGTTACGAGTTCATTAATGATTTTGAAAAGCTGCTGACGTTCCACAATACCACCATCGTCAAATTTTACCTGCATATCAGCAAAGATGAACAACTTGACCGTTTTGTAAGCCGGCTGGATGTTCCGGACAAACATTGGAAAATAAGCGATGGCGATTACAAAGAACGGCAGTATTGGGACGATTATCAGGACGCATTTGAAGACGCGCTGACAAAATGTTCAACCGTTAACGCCCCGTGGTATGTAATTCCCGCCAACCATAAGTGGTTCCGCAACCTGGCGGTTTCTGAAATATTGGTTGAAACTATGCGTGACATGCACATGAAACTTCCAGCGCCGACTGTTGATATCGAAGAAATTCGCAAGTTCGCCGCCGCCGAGGAAGCCAAAGCCCATCCCGGCAGGAAAATAAAAATTGAGCAGGATGACGCGGGAAAATAATTTTTTTAATATCCAACATTGCGCACTTATTTTGTGGCTGATTTATTTGAACATATAAAAAATCACAAAATATTTAAGTTTAATTTAACCGCACATAGGTTAAATTGATGAAATACGGTTACAAGATAAGGTGTGCAATGAAAACAAAAATAATTCAAGACTACTTGTCGCGGACGCTTGTTTGTGATATTACGTTATCAGTTGAAAGCCTGAACACGCTTCCGTTTTTCGTCCGGAAGCTCTTTGACTTCTATTCCGGCAATATTTTTTCAAAAAAAGTGTTCTTCCTTATTGCCAAAGATGACTTTTTTTTCGGGCACGCAATTCAGGAATTAGAAAGTGCATCAGCAATTTTCCGCGATAAGCTGGAACAAATTCCGGTATTCATTTTTTCTGTATTGACGCACCACGAACGCCAGATGTTGATTAAACGCGGCATTCAGTTTCTCGTTCCCGGCACACAAATGTTTCTTCCCTGCCTGGGAATAGATTTTTTTGAGCGCATCAAGGCAAAGCGTGCGAAGTCACAAACTCAGCTGCGACCGGCAGCACAAGCTATTCTTCTGGAACAGCTTTTAACCGGTAAAATTCATGGTCTCATTCTTTCGCAAACAGCACAACTCATGGGTTACACGCCGATGGGTGTGCTCCGCGCAGCCGGACAGCTTGAGGAGTTAAAACTTTGCAATATTCACTTTGACGGATTCCGTAAAACTATTCATTTTGAACTGGATAAAGAGCAACTTTGGAACAAAGCGCTACCAATTTTGAGAACACCGGTGAAAAAAGTTATTTCAGTGGAAGACGATACTATTCTTGCCAACACATATCCATTTGCCGGAGAATACGCACTTGCGCGTTACAGTAATCTTGCAGTGTCACGCAAATGTTACGCTGTACCTGACAGTACTTATTCCAGGCTGACAAAAGATAACAAACTGCTTCTTGCAGACTCCGCTGACGGCGGTATCGCCGATATTCAGGTATGGAGTTATATGCTCCCGGATGCCGGAGAAACGGTAGATTTGCTTTCGCTGAAGCTTTCATTTCAAGGAACAAATGAACCTCGCATTCAAGAAGCTCTGCTGGACATAAGTGAGAGTAAAACATGGTAAACGGCATAGAACTATTCGAGCAATATTTTAAAAACTATCAATCTGATTACATCCTGATTGGCGGTGTAGCATGCGAGCTGGTACTGGATTCTCTGCGGCTAAAATTCCGTCCCGCTGACGACTTCGACATCGTCGTCGTTTCAAAAAATCTCAAAACTGGA
>JBAYVM010000222.1:0-5418 GCA_041674645.1 Victivallaceae bacterium
AAATTCCTTGTGTAAAAAATTCCTTAAATATAACTCTTTTTTTTGAACTTTTTACACCTTATTCAACTGTCCGATTTTTGGGGCTCATTATACGTTGACTAAATCCCAGGCGATGCCGGCAATATCTTTCAGCTTATTTTTGATTTGTAGCATGGATTCCTGGCTGGCCTGGGTAATATCCTGCCGGTTTTTTTCTCTGATGTCTTTGATAGCAATTGAAAGATTGATGCTGGCAGTTATGGACAGCGCCAATATGCACATTAAAGATATTTGTGTCCGCAGTCTCATTTTAAATCTCAAAGTGATAAATTAAAACCTGCTAAAATTAAAACTCCAGTGAACACAATAAGTCGCCGGACGTTTTTTGTCAACTGGTTTTCCACTGAGGATGAATTTATTCATAATATTTAATAATATTTCAGTAGTCTTCAGCATGCAGTAAGATTTGATTATTAAGCCAAGATTTAGCTTTAACCGACGCAACACCATAGAATGTAAGGCATTAAAATAATAACTGGGGCGGTCTACCGTTTGCCGTAAAGCCCATTGTAAATTTAATGCCTACTTTTGTTATTCGTTTAATTATTTACGGCAACATACATTAATAGTTGACTAAATTATAAATTTGTCTCCTTCGTTTTTAGTTTTAAACCAGCGGCATCGTAAACAGCCGTGCCGCTGGTTTAATAGGTTAATCTTTTTGTAACATGACAATCATAAACAGACGGGCAGGAATATCAAGTTTCAGTTTGTTGTTCTGCATAGTCATACTGGTGTTGTTCCACATATCTTGTGCAGAATCGTAATCTGGAATAGTCAAGGTGGCCGCTTGTTCGGTTTTCGTCATGTTGCAAAACACGGCGATTATTTTCCCGTCAGGATAGACATAGAAGGAACCAACAATGTTTTTATTGTCTGAAGAATACATTTTGTTGTCTGTGAAGTGTACAAACTTCGCTGCGTCAAACTTATATTGCTTCCTGATGTTCCAGATTCTCTCAATTGTCGGCAGATGGCATTGCGTTTGTGCGGAAATGACATCATTGAGTAGCATTCGTCCAACCATGGATTCGGTTGGTTTGCGTCCGGCTTCCCCTTCATATTTACGATTCATGCGGCTGATAACTGGCAAGTTGATAACCCCGACGCCTTTCTGTGCGGAACTAAAGTCGGTTGCATAATCCCGCTGCGGCATGTTATCGGCATAATAATAAGGATTTTCTGCGAGTTCGCCGCCAAGATGTTCTCCCGGCCACCAAAAGTCGCTGAGCCCGTGAATTGCCGGATTATATTCATTATGCGCATGATAAATCGCCTGTTTATTGTACTTGCGACATATTTTGATAGTGCGCATCATTGATTCGCGAAGGCCGGAACAAGTCCATCGTGCTGGAATCTTGCGTCCGAAAGCGTCAACAAAAGCGCCGTCGGTTATTGAGTTGGTATTATAATAGCAATGACATAAATCGTAATAAACTCCGCCGATTTTCTGTTCGTTTCTGGACAGAAAACGTTCAAGTTTATTGGCAAAAAAGTCTTGTAAAGCCGGAGTCGGACTCAACGAAATTTGATTATACTTTGCGCCGTCTTTGGCATCTGTTACCGGGAACACTGCCCCGCCGGGAATCTGCCAGGATGTTTGAAAAAACTTAACTTCCGGTTCTTCATCGCTGAGACCGACTGGCGATGAGTATGGAAAACTGGAAATTCCTTTGTCTGCTAAATCCGTAATCTGTTTGTTGTAGGTTGCCTGGTCCGGAATGAGTGAGGCATAACGAGTAAATGCCTGACCGCTCCATCCCATTGGTACGGCATCACAAATTTTCGAATTCCAGCCGGAAAAAGTGAACGTCCGGTAGTTTGGTGGCAATAGACGCGTAGGCGTGGCAATAAAACCCAGCGAATACTGTACCGGACACGGTAGCGTTACCGGCTTGGAGATAATATTCATCATAACTTCTGCACCATCAGTTTTCTTTAAAACTTTTATCGGATCGATGCCTTTTTCATAAACCCAGTTGCCTTCATTTTCCGCAGACCAGCAGAATCCATTGACTTTGCCGGTCAACCATATCTGACTGAATCCCTTCGGTCCGGAACCAATCCATTCAAATGCTTTGTCGCCATTGAAATCCACTGGCTTCGGCACTGACAAATATTTTGAGTATTCCGGGTTAACGGTGTATTTCAGTGTCATGGAATCGATTTTTTGTCCTTTGGGCCCCAACTCGAAGCTTATGTGACTGTAGCCATCAAACCAAACGGTATTTGTATATTTGATCTCAATATCTCCAGCGTTGCCGACGCCATTGAATTTGACGTAATCATTTCTTTGTTCAGCGATTTTTGGAGAACCGAATTTTGCTGCTGTTTCATGTCCGTTTGAATTAATCTGCAATGTCATTGGCGATGCAAGCAGTTCTGCTCCTCCCGCAACCACGCTGGCAATAAATGGACCGTCGAAAGTATAGGTACGATTCCAGACACTAACCGTATTGTTTTTTACCTCCATCGGAGTCCATGGAGCTGGAATAAAGTCTTCTTTGCCAAAACTGTTCCCGAGCCAACTGGTGTCCGGACGGTTTACTTCTGACTTGAATTCCAGTTTTTTCCCGGTTTTGGTATTGTTCAGACAAAGTTGTGCGGTATAGATTCCCTTGCTTCCAGCTCCGGAAACAATTTGATCGAATTCCAGTTGGTCAAGCGTGAATTCTTTTGAAAATAATATTTGGTTTCCGAACGTTACTTTGATATTGGCGCAGACATTTTTTTTGCTGATTGCATTTTGCCATTCTGCCGGAAGCGAATTCAAATTAAAATCAACTTTCAAGTCATTGAGCGCTCCAGTTTTTTTCTCCAAGCCGGACAGATTGATTGAAACCGATGGTTCGATGGCTCCGGCCTGTCCTGAATCTGCAAGATATTTTTGCTTGATTTCGGCATCGGATAAAGCCCGTCCAAAAATTTTAACATTATCAATGAGCGTAAGATCGTCGTAAGTTTCATGCTTTGTTCCCCATAAAAGCGGATTAATCAGAATATTACCTTGCTTTAACGGTGAATCCGCTATTTTATCATATTCGCCAGTGTAAAGACTGCTTGAAATCAATTTTCCATCAATATATATAGACATCTTTCCTTTGCCCCAGCAACAATCAATTTTATGTAATTTTCCCTGGTTGAGCAGAGAACCGTCAAAAGAACAAAGGAAATTTTTGCTGTTCAGGGAAGGGGTTATCAGAAATGAAAAAGTACTGCCTTTGTAGTATTTGTAAAGGGTGAAAACTGCATTTCCGGTTCCAGTTCCAAAGACGACGGAAATGATATGTTTGAAGGTGGAAGTCGTAGTTGCGTCAATGCCTTTTGGATTCCAGTTCATGGCCTTTGTCCAGACGGAAATTGTGCCTTCCTTGGGATTGAAATTATTCAACGCGTTATATGACAACCGTTCTCCGGCTTTTCGCAAATAAGCGCAACTTTCGTTTAATCCTGGCTGAAAACGCAACTCCAACGTTTCCTTGAAGTTAACAGGATCTCTACTGCCGCAGGCGTAGTCAGCCCGCACAATTCGCTGGTCAAACGAAACGTAAAACAATAAGTCTTTTTCCGGCGTGTCGAGTCCCGCATTAACATAAAATCCAGAGAGCAGGCCTGTTATCAAAAATAACGAAGTCAGATAGCATTGCTTGAGCATAATAATCCTTTTTTTTAGTATTTTTAATCTGTCACTCAGTTTTTTTTGCAATACAAAGTGACAGATTGGTTTCGTTTCTTCTAATTCCATCTGTTCCCATTAGGACGAGTTTTCATGTCAGTGTTTGACAACCATACGGGAAGTACCAGTCCTGGAGTGCATTTTAAGCTTGAAACGTGTCCGTCGGCGAATAGAACGTTAGTATATTTTAAATGCCTGTCGTCAACAACACTGTTTGCGTCGCCGATATTTATTTGACCGGCATTCCAAATCGCGTATCCGTCATTTCTGACGATGCCGTCAACCATAAGACACATTCTAGATGTATTTTTCAAACTAAGCCGCTTTGACATTTTAACAGGACTTCCGTTTAAATACGGCATAAGATTTACGTTCGTCGCGTAATTTGCCGGGATAAAGCTGTTACTTGTGTCGGTGAAACATTTAAGTCCTGAGGGGCAGCTCAACGGCTTGAATTTTCCCGGATACGGGCGTTCTGGATTGCTTAGTGAGCGCTTGGGATCTGCTTTAGAGGCTGCAACATCTGGATAAATGCCAGTCTGGACTGCAATGATATCTATCCACGTATCCCACGGAGAATATACGTTATTAGAAGAATAAAGGAAAAAGTCGTTATTTGCGTCTGCATAAGTATTGATTCCAAAACCAATCGTTTTCATATTGTTGACACAGGAAATTCTTTGTGCTGTCATGCGAGCTTTGTTAAGCGCCGGCAGTAACATTGATGCCAATATGGCTATTATGGCGATTACAACGAGGAGCTCGATAAGGGTGAACGTATTGACACTTAACGGCTTGCGGTTTTTTTGGTTTTCCATTTTTTCTTCCCTTTTTGTTGTTGATTTTACTTTGCTGAACATTTTTCTACACTCCTTTAAGTTGATTTATTTTTCATTCTAGATGTATGACCATTGTGTTGCCAATAATTATATTATCGATGATTCCTCCTTGTTTTTCATGTATTACACATTGTTCATAATTAATGGAGAAGAGTAATTTAATGGTTCGGGGTTTGTTGTTAAGTTTTTGCCATTAAATGTGGTGCGGTTAACAATTATTTTGCCTGGATACTCAATACAACGTTCGATAATTTCATTACGGTCTTTTTCGCGCAATAATTCTAATGCTTTTTCGATAACTTCTTTGAAACATGTTTTGACTGTGGTCAGATATGGCGGCGCTTTTACAAATACATCCAAACCGTCAAAGCCCATAACTCCGATGTCTTCAGGGACTTTCAATCCTTGTTGGGCTAAATAGGTAATCACGCCTGCTGCCTTTGAATCTGTATCGACAAAAATACTGTCGCAATCCATTCCGTGTCCCATTAGAATGGATACTCCACGTTGTCCGTCCGTTTGTGCATTTATTCCAATAATAATATTCTTTTCAATCAGTGGCAACCCATATTCTTTCAATGCCAGTTTATATCCTGATAATTTGCCTTCCGGGTGATGATCAGAACCGATGTAGGCGATACGTCTGTAACCATTTCTGGCCATAAAACTTACTGCGCGATAGGCGCTTTCTTTTAAACTCAATGACAGTTGGAGACAATTTTTCTCTTTATTGCTTGGATCAATTAGACAAACCTGAGTTTGTTTTGACGTAAGCATGTTATTAATAAGTTCGCAGTATTCTTCGTCGCCGATAAAAAAGACCGCGTCGTAATGTAGCAGTCTATTCTGCGCATCGTTGAAATC
>JBAYVM010000223.1:0-5416 GCA_041674645.1 Victivallaceae bacterium
ACAATTGCATTGCGAATTTCATCCTTTAAGTCGCAGTCGGGAACTATACGTTCCGTAAGACCATTTAAAGTAGTGCGAAAGCTGCCGTCATTTTGATTATTTCTTGTCTTAAAAAGACAGCTCCATGCGATTTCTTCTTGAGTAGAATCAGGTTTTATTATAAAGATGCGCTCCAGCTCATCACTTATGGTGAATCCGAAGCAGTTATTTCCATGAGAAGCGTAACACCATGTAAGAAGCCGTAAAAAGCTTAGTCCGGAAGCCTGTTTGGAATAGGTCTGCCCCTTATATAAAATATTATATTTAACTCTTGGCAGATTATCTGCCAAGTTAAGCCGGACAGGAAACTCATTGACTGTAATAAGAATTTTATCCTGCGCTGGAACTTCAACTGTTCCAGATTTGCAGGCTGACTTTAACGGGGGCTTAATCAGTACCAATCCTACTCCAACCCTGACCGAAAAAGCGGTTATTCCTTCTTCATTTGCACCAGTAATCTTTACTGGAAAATAGCGTGAGTCATATTCAGGGAAAGCCAAATCGACTGTATGAATAAACTCTTTTGACTGTTTCTCATCTAATCGTTCTGGGAAATCATTATGCCAATAACAACTCCAAACCCAATCGTGAGGCAATAAATCAGCTTTTTTCACAGGGAAAGGGATATTTGTCAAATCCATTCCATTATTGCGACAATCATTAAAGCACTCTCCCAGAAAACAACAGGCATTTATCAATGAATTCTCTTTCTGGGAATCTACAATAAAAGTGATAGTGGCTCCTCGTTTAGCCAATTTTCGCAAGGTATCAAGTTTTGCATAGCCGTCATTAGTAAAAGCCCATCTGCAATAAAGCGATGGATGAAGAAATTTTAAACGATAATTATATGGCAAGAATTGAGTTTGGGTTTCAAGACGAAAATCGTTCCATTTAAGTATTGGGAATATCACCTCTGGGCAAATAATAAATTCAAATTCTTCCGGATTAGGCGAGAAACTCTCTACATCATCCGGCAGCTCATCAAATGATTTACAAATTATCTGATTCATTGTTTATCGAATTTATTAATATGGCTTCTAATTTTCTCTATTTCCTCATTAGTCATATCTGCTGATTCTATCCGCACGGCACGTTTAATGCCAAATTTAACCATCCAATTCCGAACCGCAGTTTCACTAATCCCGTAAACCTTTCCAATAGTTACATTACTATAATTCTTGACAAGATAAGATAATGCTTCTGGATTAGGTTTCAATACTGATTCCACTTTCGGTATTTCATAATTTAACTCAGTCAGACTGCTTATGTACTCAAATGCCCTACGGTCGGCATCGCCACGTGCATCATCTAACATTTTCTCGTAAACCCTTATCATTTCTGGCGATTCCCATCCCATCATGCGCATTGCGTCTCTAGCAGAAATATCTTTTGTTGCCAACAATGACATGAAAGTTGTTCTAAAGGAGTGAAAGCTGTATAGTGCGGTATCTCGTCTGCGATGTACCCCTTTTGCTAAATAAACTTTTTCTTTGCCAATAGCTTCAATGAAAATCTCCTGAGACTTTCTGTTTATCCAGTCTCCGCTGTTATAATATTTGGCAATTATCGGAACAACGTACTCATTTTCAATTTTTTGATTCCTTCTGCATAACATCTCATCAAGTACTTTGGATATAGGTATTCTTGCGGTATTTCCTGACTTTTTAGTTTTTTCAGGAACGATTTCAATGAATCCGTCTTTTATGGTTTCCCATTTAAAAAGTGCCGCATCTTTCAATCGCATTCCGGTCTGAGAGCCGATTATAAACAAATCAAGAAAATCCTGCCCAGCCTTGGCAGCACAAGCCAAAACTTTTTTCATCATATCCGGCTCAAGCGGTTTATGGCTTGCTTCCTCCAGACGGATAATTCTTTTACGTTTAACAATGCGACTATGAAACGGATTCCGATTGGGAAGTCTCCTAAGCACATCAATAGTCTCAAACAATCTGGACAGGAACTTAACATGGTCGTTAAATGTTCTGGGAGTCATTTGACTATCCCAAAGGTGTCTGGCATACTTTAGTGCTACTGTTTGTTCAATTTCATCCATAAAGTGCATTTCATTAGCTTTGCACCATGAAACAAACATATTGTAAACTGAAGGATAGCGGAGTTGTGAAGTTTTCGCCAAATCTCTTAAATCCGGTGTATGTTCTTCAAATATCTTGAATCCATCCTCCAGAGTTATTCTTTCAATTGCTGTTCCTGTTAATGATTGTACCATTCTTTGGACTAAGACAGGAGCAGATTCTTGGGTGTGATTGGCGACTTCTGTAGCATTTTCTACCTTCATATAGCGTTCAACAAACGCAGTTGCAACAGCTTTATCCGCAGTCTTAGTGCTAATATATTGGTCTTTTCCTCCAATTTGCCTACGGAAGTATAAGAGTCCTTTTTTACCTCTTTCAAAAAGTTTTGGAAGAACAATTTTGCGTTTTGCCATTTTTATCCTCCTTCTGCATATCGTTAATTATCAAGATGCAGCTTGTTGTAATAGTGATACCATTTTTTACCTGATTTTCAACCCAATCAGTAGCAAAATCAGGAAAAATTTTAAAAAACACCAAATGTAAGCTTTGAATAATTTGTTGCAAGTAGCTTTGTTTGAGGGAGTTAAAAATGGTGCGCCCAGAAGGACTCGAACCTTCGACCCAATGATTAAGAGTCATTTGCTCTACCAACTGAGCTATGGGCACACTTAAAACAGGTATAACGGTTTGAAATATGCAACATGATTGAAAAAAATCAACCTTAAAGCAGGAAAAAGCATAAATAAAATCGACATTTATGAATAAATTAGTTTTTATGACAGCTGCAAATCACGGGTATTTGTCCGAAACATGAAGAGAATGCGTTACCTATTTACAAATATTTTTCAGCGTCCTGACGACATTCCATTTTAAATTTTTATAAAAAGAGCTATATTAGCGGATATTTTGTGTAAAAAGCTTAATCTGAAGGATATTTATACAGTGAAAGAAGTCAAGGTTGGTATAATCGGTTTTGGTACTGTCGGCGCTGGTGTTGCCGCAAATCTGCTGAAGAATGGCGATGTTATTGCCAAGCGCACTGGCGTGCAGCTCGTTCTTACAAAAATAGCCGATCTTGACATCACCACAGACCGTGGCGTAACGGTTCCTTCCGGCGTTCTGACAACTGATGCAATGGCGTTAATCAAAGAAGTCGATGTGGTTATTGAGTTGGTTGGAGGCACTACTTTTGCCAAAAAATTTATTCTTGAAGCCTTAAAGCAGGGTAAGCCGATAGTTACTGCCAACAAGGCTTTGCTGGCGGAACACGGCGAAGAGCTTTTTGCGGCGGCAGAACAATCCAAGGCTGATATTTATTACGAAGCCAGCGTGGCTGGGGGAATTCCGGTCATTAAAGCGTTGCGTGAAGGCTTGGTGGCAAACCGGATTGAAAGCATTTACGGCATCATGAACGGTACCTGCAACTATATTCTTACCCGGATGGAACGCGAAAAACTGGATTTCTGGCCGATTCTGAAGGATGCCCAGGCGTTGGGTTATGCTGAAACCGAGCCGTCGCTGGATATTGACGGTTTTGATACTGCGCACAAAGCGGCAATTTTAGCTTCTCTGGCTTATGGTGAATGGTTTGGCTTGAAGCCGGTTCATATTGAAGGAATCCGGGATATTTCGCTGACCGACTTACAGTTTGCGGATGAGCTGGGCTACCGGATTAAACTGTTGGCGATTATCAAGCAGGAAAACGAAGATGTTCAAGTCAGAGTACATCCGACGCTGATTCCGAAAAATAGCATGTTAGGGAATATTTCTGAAGTGTTCAACGGTGTAATGATAGAAGGTGACACTGTTGGCAAGACGTTGTTTTACGGTCGGGGAGCAGGTCGCAACGCCACTGCCAGTGCGGTGGTTGCCGATTTGGTTGATGTTGGATTGAACCTGAAATTTGGTTCGCACCGCCGGGTTCCAGCATTCCGGCTTGGACGGCAATATCGCCATCTGTTGACAATGAATGAAGTGGAGACCCGTTATTATCTCCGTCTGCAAGTTAAAGATCAACCTGGGGTAATTGCGAAAATTGCGGACATTCTGGGTTCTAAGGCAATAAGTATTTCCAGTTTTGTTCAGCGCGAAAGTCAGACGAAAGAAAATGTGCCGCTGCTTATTCTTACGCATAAAGCGAAAGAGGAATTGATTAAAAAAGCGATTGATGAGTTTGAACAATTGGATGTAGTTTGTGAAAAAGTTAAACTGTTCAGAATTGAGGATGTGTAAAATTATGGCAGGAATGCATACTGTTGAAAAAATTGGCGGCACTTCGATGAGCCGCTTTGGCGACATCATGAACAATGTAATTATCGCCAATCGCAAAGGGAAAGAGTTATATAATCGTATTTTTGTCGTTTCTGCTTACGGAGGCATTACTAATCTGTTGCTTGAAGACAAAAAAACTGGCGAACCGGGAATTTACGGTAATTTTGCTGCCGGAAAACCCGAATGGGTGGATAAACTGGAAGAGACCAGATTGAAGATGATTGAGTTCAACCGTTCATTCGCCGGCATCGGGCTGGACCAGTCGCTGGCTGACGCATTTGTCAATGAACGCATGGAAGGCATTAAAGTCTGTTTGCGCGACTTGATGCGACTGCGTTCGTTCGGACACTTCAAGCCGCAGGATTATTTGCCTGCCAGCCGGGAATTTTTGAGCGCGGTCGGCGAGGCGCACAGCGCTTATAATTCAACGCTTATTCTCCAGAAGCACGGTGTCAATGCCTTGTTTTGTGATCTCACCGGCTGGAAAGAGTCAGATTCCTGTTCCATGGAAGAAATGATTGTAAAAAATTTTGAAGGCATCGATTTTGCCACCTGTCTGCCGATTGTTACCGGCTATGTAAAATGCGCTGAAGGCATTATGAATCGCTTCGACCGCGGCTACAGCGAAATTACTTTCAGTAAAATTGCCGTGCTTACCAATGCGTTTGAAGGGATTATTCACAAAGAATTTCACCTCAGTACCGGCGATCCGAAACTAATTGGTGCGGCTAACGTCAAAACCATCGGCAATACCAATTTTGACATTGCCGACCAGCTGGCGGATATGGATATGGAAGCGATTCATTCCAAGGCATCAAAGGAAATGGAGCTAAAAAACATTCCAATCCGGGTGAAAAATGCTTTTGAACCCGAACATTCCGGCACCTTAATCAGCAAAGATTATACTTCGCCCAAGCCACGCGTGGAAATGATTTGCGGACGAAATGACATTGTGGCGGTGGAAGTATTTGACCCGGAAATGGTTGGCGAGAGCGGTTACGACTATCATCTGCTAAAAAGTTTTGCTGACAATCGTATCAGTTATATTGCAAAAAATACTAATGCCAATACAA
>JBAYVM010000224.1:0-5399 GCA_041674645.1 Victivallaceae bacterium
CTTGACCGGCGGCGAACCAATGATTCGTGAAGATATTTATGACTTGGCCGCTTATGCGTCAAAAAAGGGAATGAAAGTGGTTATGGCTCCATGCGGTTCGCTGGTCACGCCTGATACCGTGAATAAAATGAAATCATCCGGAATTAGTGCGATAAGCATTAGTATTGATGGAGCTGACGCGACTGCTCATGACACTTTTCGGGGTGTTGATAACGCGTTTGATACTGCTTTACAGGCATTGGAGTTTGCCCGGCAGGGAGATCTTCCTTTTCAGATAAATACTACCGTCTCAAAACTTAACGTTCAACAGTTGCCGCAAATATATGAGTTGGCGCTTGAACAGGGTGCATCCACGCTGGACTTCTTTTTTCTAGTGCCAACCGGACGCGGAGCCGGAATGCGTGAATTTGAAATCGACGCTGAAACCTATGAAAAGACTCTGAACTGGATTTACGACCTGAGCCAGGACTCGGCAATTGGCATAAAAACGACTTGTGCGCCGCATTATTCACGTATCCAGCGGCAACGTGCCGGAACTGACTATGTGAATATTGCTCCACGTTTTCGCGCTCGGGGCTGCATGGGCGGCAAAGGTTTTATCTTTATCTCACACCGGGGAATTGTTCAACCATGCGGATTCCTTAATCTGGAATGTGGCGATTTACGTTCGGTAGATTATGATTTAGAAAAAATTTATAAAGAATCTTATATTTTTCAAGAACTGCGCGATACAAAAAAATACAGCGGAGTTTGCGGCAAATGCAAATACGTTCAAGACTGTGGCGGATGCCGGGCACGAGCCTATGAATCAAATGGTGACTATCTTGCATCCGAACCCAACTGCATATATCATCAATGAATAATAGTAATTTCGACAATAAACTAATTTACTTACTACAGGCCGGTTTGCCTTTTATACCCAGACCGTTTGCTGGCATTGCAGCTCAAATAGGCGTAACGGAAGCAGAGATTATTGCCAGGATTGGACAACTACAACAAAGCGGACTTATTCGTCGCCTGGGAGGAGTGTTCAACTCCTCAAGTCTTGGCTACAGGTCATGCCTTTGCGCGGTCAATGTGCCTGAAAATGAGATTGAACACATCGAAGCCATAACCAGTCCTGAAGCAGGAGTTACCCATAGTTACATCCGTGATGGTGAACCTAATTTTTGGTTTACCTATACGGCGCATCATTCAGATTTTGAATCAGATCTGCAAGATTTTCAGCGCAGGATAACCCCCTTTAAACTCCTGGCGCTGTCGGCGGTTAAGAAATTTAAGGTTCAGGTGATATTTGATAAAACAGAAGTTTTGATTCCGGCGACGCCTCCGGCTCAAGAGGCTGCACCAGTTGAGTTATCCGCCAAAGAGCAAAACGTAGTCAGGCTAATCCAGGGAAATATTCCCGCTTCAGCTAACCTTTTCGAGAATTTGGCTTTTAAATCAGGTTTTTCTGAAACAGAACTTATTACTCTATTGGCACAATGGCGGGGTTTGGGTATTTTGAAACGCTTTGCCGCGATTATTCGACATCGACAGTTTGGTTTCAAGGGTAATGCTATGTGTGTTTGGAACGTTGCGGAAGCAAACGTAGTTAAAGCCGGGGAACAGCTTGCTGAATGCTCTGAGGTCAGCCACTGTTATCAACGGGAAATGCTGTCGACTTTTCCATATAACTTATTTGCGATGATTCATGCGGAAAGTGAAGCGGAAGTTCGGGAGAAATTCATAAAGTTGTCATCGCGTGAACATCTGGGGCGCGGGCGTATGTTTTTAAGCACTAGAGAACTGAAAAAGACCAGTCCTTTATATTTTAAGATACAAAAATGAGCCACTCATTGATTGCATCCAATATGCAAATTCAACAGACATTTTATGTTTTTCTGACTAATGGTCATGACATTACCAGCTCTGAAGAATAATGTTTAGTTCGCACTGATTTCCGCTTCCATATTAAAAAAGCGTTAGGAAAAACGAATAATGATTCTTCAAAGCTGGTGAAATTGGCTTGATTTAAATATCTTCAAGAGATATAATGTAAACGTTGGTTTGTTTTCTTTTACGCCTTGTTACTTAATGAGAGGAATTCATAATGAAAAAAATTCTTTTGGGAGTCATCATCGCAGTTGGAGTCATGGTGTACATTATGCCTCCAGTTCAAGCACAGGAAGCCAAACAGCTTAAAGGTGCATCAAGTTATTCGCCAGTGGTAATCACCCAAAATTTTGATACGGTCAAAAAAGAGATGGAAGCAGCCAAGCCAGCCATAATGAAACGACAGATGGACTTGCTTGACAAACGTTACGATTTAAGTAATAAACCATCGACGACCTGTAAGATGACCAGGGGAAAGGCGGTTCAGGAAGGAGTCAGAGTAAAACTTCCAGACGGCATGACCTGGGAGAAGCTTGCAACAATGACGCCGGAAGAAATTCGCGAAAAAAATCTTTTTCCTCAAGGATTTCTCCCGTTACCGCACCCGAATCATAAAGAAGGAGGAATGCTTTTCCCTCAGTATCATATTGATCAGATTAAAAAACAGTCTGGCCGTGACTTGACTCGTTTCGACCTTGATTTTGACCTTCCAGATCATTTCATGGCTGAATATCCACCCGCAATGTTTTTGACTACCCGTCTGGACCTTGGAGATGTTTCTCAGGGAAATGTGATTACTCTTGATAACTACTTTGAAATGTTTAACGGTATTTTAAATCCCAAACAACTTGAAGGGTTGCGTCTTTTGGTCACCCCTTTTCCTCAACAGCAGTTTAACGCTACTAATGATCGTCGTTCGGCTAAACCACACATGGGGGTTACCTGTTTTGACTGTCATGTAAATGGAAACACCAACGGAGCTACTCACCTGGTTGGGGATATTCGTCCTCAGGAATTGCGTCACCGTCTTGATACTCCTCCCTTGCGCGGAGTTAATATTCAACGCCTCTTTGGATCTCAACGCGCCTTGAAAAGTGTTGAAGATTTTACGGAATTTGAACAGCGTGCGGCATATTTTGACGGCGATCCTGTTATCGGGACAAAAAAAGGGGTAAATATCCTGGATCGGGGAAGCCAGGTTCATTTCATGGCTGAATTTCAAGCCCTGCTTGATTTTCCTCCGGCGCCCAAATTAAATGTGCTCGGGAAACTCGATCCCGCGAAAGCAACTCAACAGGAACTACGTGGCGAAAAATTATTTTTCGGCAAAGCTTCCTGTAGCGTATGTCACCCTGCACCATATTTTACCGATAATTTAATGCATAACTTGAAAGCTGAAAGATTTTTTAAACCTGTTATGATTAACGGCAGATTAGCCTTATCAGATGGTCCAATTAAAACTTTCCCCCTGCGAGGCATTAAAGAATCCCCGCCATATCTTCATGACGGCAGATTACTGACGCTTGAAGACACGGTAGAATTCTTTAATATTATACTTGAGACCAAATTAAACCAACAAGAAAAGCAGGATATAACAGCGTATATGAAGCAGCTCTAAGCCGTGCTTTGAGCAGTTTTCACTCGAAATATTGGAAGGTGAAATTTACTCTCCAATGTTATTTATTGGTTTTATGTTAAAAATGATTAATATCATTGAACTCATAGAAAACCAACCTTAAATTCACAAATTGACGATTTTATAGAAAATTATGACAAAAAACTCAGGAGGACAAGTAATGAAGGATAATGGAAAAAAGCTGACAAGCAACTCAGGAGCTCCTGTTGTTGACAACCAGAATGTCATGACTGCCGGACCCCGCGGACCGCAACTCCTTCAAGATACCTGGTTCCTGGAAAAACTTGCCCATTTTGACCGTGAAGTAATTCCTGAGCGGCGTATGCATGCGAAAGGATCTGGAGCTTTCGGTACTTTCACAGTTACTCATGATATTACAAAATACACAAAGGCCAGGGTTTTCTCAACGGTGGGCAAGAAGACCAATCTTTTTGTTCGTTTCTCCACTGTTGCAGGTGAGCGAGGCGCTGCCGATGCCGAACGCGATATTCGTGGTTTTGCGATAAAATTCTATACCGAAGAAGGAAACTGGGATATGGTCGGGAACAATACCCCAGTTTTTTTTCTGCGCGACCCGCTCAAGTTTCCTGACCTCAACCACGCGGTCAAACGGGACCCTAAAACCAACATGCGCAGTGCCAAAAATAATTGGGATTTCTGGACTTCTCTTCCCGAAGCCCTGCATCAAGTTACCATCACCATGAGTGAACGTGGTATTCCCTGTTCTTTTCGACATATGAATGGTTATGGAAGCCATACTTACAGTATGATTAACGCAAAAAATCAAAGATTTTGGGTTAAGTTCCATTTCAAGACACAACAGGGAATCAAAAATTTAACTGACCAGGAAGCCGAAAAAATTATTGGTAAGTGTCGCGAAAGCAATCAACGTGATTTATTCGAAAGTATTGAAAACAAGGATTTTCCGAAGTGGAACCTGAAAATCCAGGTAATCCCGGAAAAAGAAGCCGCAGATTTTCCTTTTAATCCCTTTGACTTGACAAAGGTTTGGCCGCATAAGGAGTATCCTCTTATTGACGTAGGGGTATTAGAGCTTAATAAGAATCCGGAAAATTATTTTGCCGAAGTTGAACAGGCTGCGTTTAACCCCGCAAATATTGTTCCAGGCATCGGTTTCTCGCCAGATAAAATGCTGCAGGGCCGACTTTTTTCCTACGGTGATGCTCAGCGTTATCGTTTAGGGGTAAACCATCACTTAATTCCCGTTAATAAAGCCCGTTGTCCGGTTCACGGTTTTCATCGCGATGGTCAAATGAGGGTAGATGACAACTATGGCAACACACTCGCATACGAGCCTAACAGTTACAATGAGTGGCAGGAACAACCCGACTTCAGGGAGCCTCCCCTTGAGATTGATGGCGCTGCCGGTCATTGGAGTCACAGGGAAGATGATGATGACTATTACTCCCAGCCGGGTAATCTTTTTCGGATAATGAGTTCCAAGCAGCAGCAAGTTCTGTTTGAAAATACAGCGCGTGCGATGGGAGATGCTCCCGAGATGATTAAAATTAGACATATCAACAACTGCATGAAAGCTGATCCGGCATACGGAAAAGGGGTTGCCAAAGCATTGGGGATTCCGATGTCAAAAGTTTCCCGATAAACTGTAACCAACCTTTTCGGATAATTTTAAAAACTGTTCGGTTTTATGCAAAACTGTTGTGTTAATATGTTGGTACCATAATGAAGAAAAGATTAATTTTTACCGTTTATCTTTTTATTTTTGAAACCTTATTTTTAATCGCGGGCACTCTTCCTTTCGGGAGAAGCAATATTGACCCGGCAGTTATTTTCAGTTCGCCTGTTTTTATAATCTTGAACTTAATTCTTTTAATACTATTAGTATATTGTGCTTTTGCTTCGTTCC
>JBAYVM010000225.1:0-5379 GCA_041674645.1 Victivallaceae bacterium
ACTCCTGCCATCTCAACCGGAACTGCCGCGCCAGCAACTACGCCCGGAAAAGCCGGTGATATTTACGTTGATACGTCTGCCAAAAAGCTCTATTTCTCCGTCGGTACTGGTTCATCCAGCGACTGGACAATAGCCAATTAATAACCAAAATAAGGATAGAAAAATGAAGAAATTAATCGCAGTAATCGTAGTAGTATTGTTCGTCACCGTCTCCGCATTCTCCGCCACAAAAGAGTTCGTCCAGAAGCCGGTTGACACCGACAGCGGCTTCCCGGCGAGTTGCTGGGTTGTAACCGGCATCTGGCTTGATTTAAAGGCAAACTGCGGTGTAATCACGCTTGAGGGCTACAAAGATTTTGAATCAAAGGAGGCTGGAAAGCAAGTCATGGGCACAAAGACCGTTAATATCCCTGACCTGACCGTGCTGTCATGCTACACCGTAGTCCGGACAGTTATCATTCAAGCCGTCTTTGCCGCCGAATCGTTCACCGGAGCAACCCTCGAAACCCGCGAAGTCGCTGAACCGGTAATTGTTAATCCATAAATTGAAAGGGTAAATCATGAAGCCAACTCTCGTCATTATCCAGGGCGGCGGTTGCCGCCAGATCGAATGCGCCACCGGCGCATTAATGGCGCTTGATGAGCTTAATATTCAGCCTGATTATTACCGCGCCGCTAGCGCTGGATCTATCGTCGCCGCGCTGCATGCGTCGCAGCTTCCGGCAAAGCAGATTGCCAGCCTGATTCGCCGCCCAGTATCTGACCTGTTTCGCTCATCTCTGCTGCAATGGATTAAGCTGTTTGTGCCAGGATTAACTGTTGATCACGTCTATGACAATGCAGGCGTTGAGGCTATTCTTTCCTTATATATAAAAGAATATATGACGCTTCAAAAAGTCCAGGTCTCGGCCACCGAATACCCATCTTACGCCTCAATTATGCTTCCTGCAACTATTCAGAGTGTCATGGCCAGCAGCGCCATCCCGGAAGTATTCCCGCCGGTGGAAATTGGCGGCAAAACCTACCTTGACGGCGGCGTAATCAATAATATCCCAATGATTCCGATAGCCTCAATTCCGCAGTACGAACATATCTATATTATCCTCTGCAATGAGGATACAAAAACCAACAAACGCGCCTGGACGAAGATCGGGCGTAGCCTTCAGGCAATCAACGAGACCATGCTCCGCGAGTCTCATCAAGTATTCGAAGAGGGCTGGGATGATCTGCCGAACGTTACCGTTATTCAGCCGCCTCCGTTCCGTTCGCATCTACTCGACTGGAGCGAGGACTGGAGTCTGATTGCTCACAGCTACAATTACACTCTCGACCTAATCAATTATAATCGCGCGCGCGAGGCGCACGCCATGGAGGTGATCATAAGCCCACCAGGTAAACAGTATTGAGTGAGTAAACCGTTTCAAAATTCAACCAAAAAAAGGACTTAAAAAAATGAAAAGATTCATGTTGTTATTCGTTATGCTGCTTATGTTCATAGCAGTATTCGTTACCGGGTGTATGACTTCAACCTCGAAGATTACCGCTACTGACCTCGACCCCGCGACCGGCAAGGTGACAAAAGTTACCGTCACCGAGACCAAGGAATCAGTAGTTGAGCAGGTAATTGCCTCAACCCAGAATAAGTCAGTCTTTATCTTCCGCGAGGTCTATGCTGTAGGGGTTAAGGCCGAGCCGTCGGAAACTATGTTCTCTATGCAGGCCATGTACACTCACAGTAACACCGGGCTGGCTTCAATACTGCCAGCTCATAACACCCCTGAGTGCTTAACCGGAATTGCCACTGTTATGTCAGTGATGAAGTCTACTGACAGCGTCTCGCTGGGCCCGCAAGGCATAAGTTCAGGCTCAGGCTCATCCAGTGTAACGAGCACCCAGGCCTCCGGAATATCAGCCCCCGCTGCCAAATCGCCCGCGTCCAAGTAATTATATTATTCCGCAGACAGCCGTGTAATGCGGCTGCCTCCAGTAAAATATAAAGGTAAGATTTTAACGCAAATTAACAAAAGGTTTACGCATCCAATGACTTAACAACTTAGCAGATTTTCTCAATAATTAACAACAGGTTTGCACAGCATAAATATATGTTGCGCTATTTTTTTGCCCCGCCACTGCGCAAACCATTTCTAAACCACTGCGCAAACCATTTCTCGCTCTACACTAAGGACGGAAAGATTGTATGTATCCATGATGTTGACACCGGCAGAACCTTTGATCACAATCTGACCATCGCTCAATCCACATTCGCTGAGTTGTCAACACTGAAAAATTTGTCCGGCGGAGGTGTTCCATTACTGCAGGACGTTTTATCAATAACGCCCGCCGGCAAAAGAGTTTTTATCGAGATAAAAACCGGAACCGGGATTTTGTTGCCGTTGCAAAAAATTATTGAAGCTGGTATTGCCGCTTGTCAGTTGACGGTTATTTGCTTTGATGCGCAAGTGCTGGCGGAATGTAAACGGTTGATGCCGCATGTGAAAACTTGTCTGCTGACCGGTTTTGAAGTTGATGCGCTATCTGGAAAATTGCACCCGGACGCGGAAGAACTGATTGACCGCGCCGCCGCTATCAATGCCGATGGCGTGGATATTCATTGCAACAGGCTGATTAAAAAGGATTTTGTCAACAAGCTTCACGATGCCGGTTATGAAGTTCATGTGTGGACCATTGATGACCGTGAAACCGCAGACTGGTTCATTCAAAACGGAGTTGATTCCATAACCAGCAACCGCGGTTCTTTCCTTGCGGGTAGATAAGCGGTCGATATTAGCTCAATTTTCATTTTTTTTATCCGAACAAATTGAATTATCGCTTGTCTTATATATAATATCAAGGTATGAATTAAATCTTATATAAATCAGGTAAATAAAACTTATTATGAAAAAAACTGTGTTTCTGCGATTGTTTATTATTTCGGCTGTTTCTGTATTTTTTACAATAGCGCCGCAACTTTACGGCATTAATGAAAAACTGACAGAGGAGCAGCGGCTCTCAATCATTACCCGGCTTACTGCGCGTTTAATTGCCAGTAATCACTACCGGCAGCACCCGCTGGATAATAAAATATCATCGCAAATATTTGATGAATATTTTAAATTACTTGACCCGAGCAAGATTTACTTTACTCAGGACGATATTAAAAGTTTTGAGAAATACCGCTACTATCTTGATGATTTGACCCAAATGGGGAATACTGACTTTGCGTTTGATGTATATAAACTTTATCTTGAACGTCTTGTGTTGTACCGGAAGTATGCGGAAGAGGCGCTTAAAAAAGGATTTGATTTCAATCAGGACGAAACGTTTGTTATTGACCGGAAAAATATTCCGCGTCCGGTGAATCTTGTAGAATTGCAGGAAGTGTGGCGCAAGAAGCTTAAAAACGACTTGCTTTACTTCAAATTAATGAAAAAATCAATCGCTGAAAGCAACGTAAAAAATAATGATGCGGCTCAGAAGTCGATAAAAGAAGTCTGGGACAAGCGTTCGCCGGAAGAAAAAATTTTAAAACGGCTGCGTGATATTTATAATGAAATGAGCCAAAAAGAAAAAATTGATATTCTCGGATTTTACCTGACTTGCCTGGCGCAGACTTACGGACCGCATTCCAGCTATTTTTCGCCAAAAGAAGAAGAAGATTTTGACATAAACATGAAACTGTCGCTCGTCGGAATCGGCGCGGTGCTTTCCAGTGATGACGGCTATACTAAAGTCATAAGCGTTATGCCCGGCGGCCCTGCGGCAAAAGACGGCAGAATCAAAGCCGATGACCGGATTATTGCAGTCGCGCAGGAAAACGGAGAACCGGTTGACATTATTGACATGTCCATCAGCAAAGTAGTGAATTTGATTCGCGGAGAAAAAGGTTCAAAGGTATCGTTGACCATGCTGCCGACCAGTAAAGGCGCTAATGCGGTTCCTGTCAATATTACTCTGGTACGGGACAAAGTTGAGCTAAAAAATAGTGAAGCCAACGGAAAAATAAAAAGCATTAAACAGCCGGACGGCTCGGAAATAAAAATCGGGATTATTGACCTGCCGCGGTTTTATATGGATTTTCAGGCGGCATTCAAAGGTGTGCCGGATTATAAAAGTTCCACTCGTGATGTCAGTAAAATTATTGATGACTTCAAAAAAGAAAAAGTTGCCGGAGTTATTATGGATTTGCGCTCCAATGGCGGCGGAAGTTTGACTGAAGCTATTAACTTGACCGGACTGTTCATTACGAAAGGTCCAGTCGTGCAAGTAAGACAGAGTGACCGCACAGTGTCAGTTAAATACGACCCGGATACCACCATTCATTACGACGGCCCAATGATTGTGCTGGCCAATAAATTAACCTCTTCGGCAGCAGAAATTTTCACTGGAGCAATAAAAGATTATAAACGTGGAATTATTGTCGGCGATTCCAGAACTTATGGTAAAGGCACTGTGCTGGATGTCGTTAAACTTGAACCACTCTTGCATTCAGTTAATCAGGAATTCCCCGCAGGAACCGTAAAATTTGAAAGCGCAGTTTTCTATCGCGTTAACGGCTCATCAACTCAACAGTTGGGAGTCATACCGGATATTGTATTCCCGTCAATTACCGAACACATGGATGTCGGAGAACTGTTCAATGACAATCACTTGCCATGGGATGCCATTAACGAAGTGCCGCATGATACTTATGAGAAAAATTTGCCACAAAATATAGAAACAGTGAAAAAACTTTCAGCGGCAAGAGTCAAAAGCAACCAGCAATACAAAGTTCTCAAAGAGAATATAGACTTGTTTGATAAATACAAGAAACGGACAACTATCTCTCTGAATGAAGGTAAACGCTGGACCGAATATGTGAAAGAAAAAAAGGTCTTGGATGACAACGAAAAATATCTGGAACAAAATAATGATACGTTCGGCAAAAAAGATGCTGATGATAATGTTGATTTTCTGCTGAATGAGTCTGTTAATATCCTTACAGATTATATTGGCGTGCAGAAAAATGCCATTAACGTGGAGCTGCATGCCAGCCGCAAAAATTAATTGGCGGTCTAATCCCTAAGCAGGACTGAACTCCCGTTTCTTAAAAACCAGTCTCTCCAGGTGTCGCCCAAATTGACCGGATAAAAAAACTGGCATCGGCGGTGGCGCAGATTTTTGCCGGATTATTCTGTAAACGTGTTAGTCCGCCGAGACAAGAAAACTAACTGCCTGTTGAAGTACAAAAAAAACAGGCGTTCAATTGGACACCAGAGCTCAGTAAAGATGTCCAGTTGAATGTCGTTTTTAGTCTCGCACAACAACTTATACGCTTTCGTCAGGAACGTTCGTAAGCTCACAGGAATGCTTTGCGCAGGAAGAAAGTAATTAAAAATCAAG
>JBAYVM010000226.1:0-5342 GCA_041674645.1 Victivallaceae bacterium
ATTTTCATAAACTTGACTGTATGTATCTTGCAAATATTTAAGGATTTATTATGCGTGGTGGAATGGGACGCGGAATGCGTTTTTCAGACGAGAAAACAAAAAGAAAAATCAGCAATCGTGAACTGCTGAAGCAATTTGTTAAATATTACCGGCCGCACTTGAAACTTTTCGCGGCTGATATGACTACCGCAATTATTATTGCCGGAGTTACGCTGGTAATTCCGTGGATAATTCGCAATGTTCTCAATGATTATCTGCCGCAGAAAAATCTGCCGATGCTTCTGGAGGCTGTCGGTGCGGTTTTTCTGTTGACTGTAGTGCTGGGAATTGCTCATTATGTCAATGTCCGCTGGGGACACATCCTCGGGGCGCGGATGGAGAACGATATGCGCCGGGACTTGTTCAGTCACTTGCAGAAGCTTTCCTTCAGCTATTTTGACCGCACTAAAACCGGTCATATCATGTCGCGCCTGTCCAATGACCTGACCAGTTTGGCTGAGGCCGCGCATCATGCGCCGGAAGATTTGTTTATTTCTCTGATTACGATTGTTGGCGCATTCATTTTTATGTTCTATTTCAACGTCTATCTGGCGGTGGCGGCATTGATTCCGCTACCGGTTATTTTGCTTTGGGGAATTGTTTTTCAACGTAAAATGCGCGATAATTTTCGAGAAGTGCGTTCGAAAGTCGCGGAAATAAATTCTCAGGTGGAAAATTCAATTCAAGGTATTCGCGAGGTTAAATCATTTGTTAACGAAGAGCGCCAGATTAATAAATTCCACCAGGTGAATAATAGTTTTTTGAGTGCGCGTGAACGGGTTTTCGGCACTTTGGCGCTGTTTTTTTCCGGCATGATGTTTTTGATTCAATGTTATTCGATGGTCATTATCGGCGCGGGCGCGGTGTTGATGTATTATGGACATGCGACCATGGTGGATATTCTCACGTTCTTCCTCTATAACCGGTTTATTATGCAACCTATATTCAAATTGACAAATTTTGTCGAGATTTTTCAGCAGGGAGCGGCGGCATTTGAACGGTTTGTCGAAATTATGGAAGTGGAGGAAGACATCAAAGACCATGAAAACGCGTTCGAACCGGAAAAAATAAATGGCGAGATAACTTTTGATAATGTTTCTTTTAAATATGATGAACAGGTTGAGGCGGAGAAACAAAACCGGGAGCTGGTGCTGAATAATGTATCGCTTTCTATCAAACCGGGAACCACGGTGGCGCTGGTGGGCGCGTCCGGCGCCGGGAAATCCACCCTGGCGGCGCTGATCCCGCGGTTTTATGAAGCGAAAAACGGCAGCGTTAAGATTGACGGCATTGATGTGAAAAATCTCAAACAACATTTCCTGCGCGCTAATATTGGCGTTGTTCAGCAGAACGCGTTTCTATTTGACTCAACTATTCGCGAAAATATTCTGCTTGGCGAACCTGACGCTTCCGACGAACAACTGGTGGCGGCGGCAAAAAATGCCAATATTTTCGATTTTATTGCATCATTGCCGGATGGATTAGACGCGAAAGTAGGGGAGCATGGCGTGAAACTTTCCGGCGGGCAGAAGCAGCGTATAGCCATCGCGCGGGTATTCCTGAAAAATCCGCCGATTCTAATTTTTGATGAAGCGACCAGTTCGCTTGACAATGAATCGGAAAAACTCATTCACGAATCAATGGAAAAACTGACTGAAAATCGCACCACTTTAATTATTGCTCATCGTCTGTCCACCGTCAAAAATGCCGACAATATTTTTGTGATGCAAGACGGGAAAGTTGTTGAGTCCGGAACTCATGACCAGCTGATGGAGAAAAAAGCTTATTATCACAAGTTGCAGAACGCAACAATATTATAAATGTTGTCGATAATGTTTTTGGGAATTAGTGAACAGAAAAGATTACATTTGACAATTATTATTGAAATGTTATGTTAGTTAGACAATCACACAATGTGATACGGTTCAGGAACACAAAACTATCAGGGGGAAAGAGAATGAGAAAGTCACTAATGTTCGCCGCCGCCATCGTCGCCGCCGGATTCATTACCGGATGTTCATCAGTTCCGAAACACTGCAACATGACCGGTCCCTGGAATTACAAGTTTGAAGAAGCCGGCAAAAGTGATGAACAGAGCGGGTCAATGACTTTGATGCAGGATGATTACAAACTCAACGGTAAATGCATTGACGCTTTCGGCGAGTTTGAACTCTCCGGCGCCGTCTCCGAAAACAGCCCGAATTTTGCGCTTCAAGGCAAACGGCCTGATGGGAAACGCAATTTCCGTTTGAGCGGAACATTGAGTTCAGAGAATGAATTTGAAGGAACATATACAACTGACCAGAATACCTCAGGCACGATAACTGGTAATAGAATTACGGCCGAATAAGTATCTGAGATTCCGGAAAGACCGGACAGAAGAAAAACTGTCTGGTCTTTTAGTTGGTATGCTAATTCAAATAAACATAAAATAAAAACTAACAACAGAAAGGGCGTAATCATGAAACAGTTTACGAACATGGTAAGAGTGGGAGCCGCAGTCGTTGCGATATGCGCAGGGAATGCATTATTCGCTGAGGAATCCTCGGCTATCAATCCTAAAGCTAACAGCGACTGGAAATGTGGCTGGGACGGTAAAGGCGGTAAAAGTCTGACTGCCGACGAAGCTGACGGGGCGTTGGCATGCAAGGGAAGTGTTGTGATGTTTTCCAATGATGCAATCAAAGTTGATCCGGATAAAAACTACAAACTTACCGGAGAATTTAAACTCGCCCCTGACTCTAAACCCTCAAAATTTTATTTGGGCTTGATGCCGTTGGATGATAACGGAGGTAAGATTGATTCGGCAAGTATTAGTATTGCTAAAGATACAAATACAGAATTAGCTGCTGATTGCCATCCGGAAGATACTGTGGTAAAAATTAAAAACGGTGAAAAATGGCAGCTTGGGCAATTTTACATGGTTGCGTTCAAGACTGATGATTCAGGCAAAAATGCCGACCTGCCCAATAGAGAGCTTTCCGGCTGGAACGTGGTCAGTGTAGAAAAAAATGGCGATGTTTTTGACGTTACACTCAAGAATAAATGCGGTAAAGAATATCCTGCGGGAACTAAAGTCCGTGAACATAGATCCGGAGCCTCATTTATCTATTTTGTCGCCAATAAAGATGTTCCAGCTGACTGGCAGGAATTTTCCTCCACATTCACGCTGGCTAAATGTTGGCCGGGCACCAAAAGCGCAAAAATTGTCGTTCTGGCTAATTACGGCGGAAAACCCGATCAAGCCATGTTGTTGAAAAACATCAAACTTGAAGAAGTAAAATAATTTTCTGAACGAATGATAGCTTAAAATATATTTTATCCGGCGAGCTCAGCTCGCCGGATTTTTTTTGCACGCAATGATTGTACCAGAACTCAGCACAGGTGGCCAGTTGAATGCCGTTTTTTAGTCTCGCACTACAACTTATACGCTTCCGTCAGGAATGTTCGCAAGCTAACATGAATGCTTTGTGCAGGAAGCAAGGAAGTTAAGCCGACCTTCCAATTAAACCCACGCTCCTGCTCAAGTATTGAGCTCTGATTTTCAGCATAGATTTGATGCTGACTGGAATTTTTTCGCCTCTTTTTCGCCGAGTTTGCAGTTGTCGCGAAAAATAGTGAAAATGTCTGGCAATTTTGCTGGTTTGTCCGGGATTACCGGGCTTGTTCCGCGGAGAGTTTGCGGACGGGATATTGTTCCTGATACAACTTGTTGTATTCTTCAAATGCCCGGTGATATCTTGCCGCATTGTGCTGACCAAAACTTTTAATGGCATATTCGCGGTAACGGGAAATTTGCGGACGTGAGGTTTCCAGCAGGTCGCTGATATTTTGCGCAATACTCATTTCGCTTTCACTGAAAACCAGGTCGGTTTTGCGCAATTGTCCGGAAATACTGTCGCCGATAAATTTATGCAGATTGGTTTCGTCCTGGAACAAGGATAATTCGTAGGCGACAAGTTCGGCGGCGGCTTTGACAATATTACGGAGCAGTTCAAGATAACTCAAAAGACGTTTTTCTCTGGAGCCGCTTTCGTCGCTGTTCAAGGTGATGACAATATATTCAGAATCTTTAATGGCGATTTCCAGCAAGGTTACAGCTTCAGAATATATCTCTTTCCGTTCTGCGTCGGGATGGGCGAAGAGGTTGTCCCGCAGCAGTTGTTCCACCTGGTCATAAGCGGCGTCACGGCGTCCGATAAGCGGGGGGAGGTTAAGTTTTACCAGATGATTGTCCTGGTGAACTTTATGTGTCTTTCCCTGACTCATTTTCATGATGGTATTTTTTACTTTTGATATTACCTCATTATGAAAGCGCGGATTCAATTGTTTATCTCCGAGTTATGACTTATCCGGTTGTTCGGCACGTCAATTTTGCTTTTTGATTTCTATATAAGATAACTGAAAATAAGGGGACTTCAAATTTTGAAAATTTCTTTTCTGGATGTGGCTGATAAAAAAGCCTTGAGTTTTGAGTTTTGAGGTTTATATTTTAAAACTTAAATCATGGGATATTATTATGAGATTATTCAGTTATATTTTGTTGTTGACAATGTTGGGTTTTATGACTTGGCCGGTATCTGGGGACACTTCCAGCCGTTTTCGTCTGGGGCGAATATTGTCGGCTGAAGTAGGATTGCAAACGGTAAATGTCGCCGATTTGGATAAATATGCGTTTAAATTTCCCTATCGTAATAAAGCCTACGCGATTGTTACGGTCAAGCTTGATCCGGGGCGGTCGTTGAGCACTTATGACTTCAGTCTGGTTTACAGTGGCAAAAAATATCCATGTATTGCAATCCGGGCCGGACAAGATGATTTTAACGGCGACAAGTGGTTGATAAGAAAAGCCTCGCCGGAAGATATGTATTCGATGTTGTTTGTCGTTGACGCTTCTGCTTTTGCCGACGATGTAAAGACAATTACTATGACTTTGATGTATAATCTGTCTGCACAAGGGCAGAAGAGAATTTCGCTGCCGTTTAAATTTTTAGGAAACAGTTCTTTCATTTCCGTTACAGATATTCCAGACAAAGGATGTCTTGTCACCGATGAAGAAAATAAAGGAAAAAGCAACGCCAATTAAAGGTTTTGCTTTTAGATACAATTATGACCAACCTGTCCCCGGAATTTATACCGATGTCGCGCGCTGAGATGAATAAACTTGGCTGGGACGAACTGGATATTCTGCTTATTACCGGCGATTGCTACGTTGACCATCCGTCTTACGGAGTGGCGGTGGTCGGACGACTTCTGATGTCGCTCGGGCATCGTGTCGGAATTATCGCCCAGCCGGACTGGAA
>JBAYVM010000227.1:0-5331 GCA_041674645.1 Victivallaceae bacterium
GAGTAGTCAGCAATAAAATTTTTACCGCAAGCAACTGTTGCTATTTGTTTCGGACTATTGGTTCCATTGAACAGTTCTTCTGCGTTGCTGCTTCCGGCAGTTATGGCGATTAAGCTTAAAAGTAAAACTTTTCTTATCATGACTTTTTCCTTGAAATATTAAACCATTACTTCTTTTACTTTTTTCCCAAATCCAAGACTGTCCCGGCAGATAAAGTGCGCCGGAATATTAATATCCGAGGCATCCTGTTTTGTGTTAATCATGTCTAACAGTTTCTGCACAATCTGCTTTCCGGCGGCAACATCATTTTTAGAAATAGTGCAAATAAAAGGTTTTTCTGCGACGATATAGTTGGGGTTTTCTTCAATATTGTCATAACCAATAATCGAGATATCCTCACCAGGTTTAATTCCTGCTGAACGCAAGGCATCGCAAACTCCGAGCGCAATCAAATCATTATGACAAATAATCAGGTCATGTTTCTTCAGACGTTCAATATTTTCCATTGCCACGGTCGCGGCTTCATGCCGGATGGCAAAATTGCTGGTTGAACAGTCATATTCGATAAAATCTTCAGCAATAAGACCATACTTTGAGCTGTTCAGGTAGAAGTCACGTCTTGAACATTTTTTGCCCCAGGATGGTATTATCTCTATAAAACGTTCAAATCCGCGCGTTTTTACCGTCTGAAGCATCTCCGCAAATGCCGCAGTATTATCGGCATGAACTACTGATACTCCAGGCAGCGCGTGTTTGAGATAAGAATCAGATACATAAGCAGCGACAGGAAGTTGTCTGCGTTCAAGTTCCAGCATGGTTGCGGAACCAATCATGGAAGCGCCAATCCAGTAGCCGTCAGCATTGCTGGATCGAATGTTTTTCAGCACTTCCTGATCTATATCGCCAGGGCCGGCCGGAAGCATTACCGCCTGATAGCCATGACGCATTGCTTCGCGACAGAATTCGCCAAAAACCAGAGAGAATGTTGGTGATGACATATCCTGTTCCAGAGCGCCGAGAATGACTCCAAGTTTAAAACTTTTGCCGTGGGCAAGCGATCTGGCTGAACTTTTCGGCGCATATTCATATTTATTGGCAATTGACATTACTTTACTTTTTATATGATCAGAAATTGAATGTCCGCAGTCCGGATTGAACACTCGCGACACGGTGGAAGCATTTACTCCCGCCATTTCGGCTATTTGTCGAATTGTGATAGATCGCCTCATAACTTGAATCCCTTTTTTTGCGCAACCGGTTGCCGGATTAATGCTTAAATTCTTTATGCAACCGGTTGCCATGTTTCTATTATAGGAGATTTTCTTTGTTTTGTCAATACTTACTGTGAAAATAGTTTGAAATTATTGGGCGGAGTGGAAAAAGGCAAAAATATTTGGCTATACCGCGCAAAAAAAAGTACCGTTTAAAAAAATTGCATCCGTTCCTGATTCTGGGGGCAGCAATTTTCAAAAGCCACGCCTTCTGGACGGAGTTTTTTACTGGTGGAAAATAGTTATATAATATTCTTGATTTATCTTGCGGAATAGATATATTTTGCCGTGTGCAAATATTTGGAAAGAATTTGAGCATGGCATTTTGCCGGAAGAGATTAATCAGGTATAGCTATCCGCCGCGATAAGCTGCAATGATTTCAACTCTTTGACTTAACGTAATTTACAGTGAGCAAAAAAATGGCCGGAAAATTTTATGAATTGAAAATCACTCTGATGGAATGTCATGTGGAAGTTACGCGCACTTTCGTAGTTCCGTCAGACTTGCGTCTGGATTATCTGCATCAAATAGTTCAGGAGGTCATGGGGTGGCGTTTTTCCCATCTGCATGAATTTCAAGCCGGGAATAAGCGTTACGGAGATAAATCTTATGACGACGCAGACGAAGATGTTTGCGATGAAAAGCGGGTTCGACTTTCCGCCATCGCCAAACCCGGCAAGCCGTGTTTCGGTTATATTTATGATTTTGGCGATGAATGGGTTCACCGGGTTGAAGTTATTGATTTCGATTATGCCGGATTGCCGCCGCGCCGGTCACTTTACTGTCTGGAAGCGAAAGGCGCATGTCCGCCGGAAGATGTCGGCGGCGTTTACGGCTATGAAGATTTTTGCCGGGCAATTAATGACAAAAAGAATCCGGAGCACGAGGAAATGCTGGAATGGGTTTACGGGTTGTACCCGCGCGATAAAACCTGGCCGGATGGCGTGTCTGTTGAAGGCATCAACGGATTTCTGAAAGGGTGTGAAAACGGTTTGAAAAAAATAGCGGCGGCGAAAAAGCCAAAGCCGCGCAAAGTATGGATGTATGTCGGACCCGGAAAATAATAATAGTATTTGGCATAAAGGGACAGAGGTTTGCAGTTGCCGAAAACATAAAATTAAAAAATCCGGCGGCGGAAGAATAATTCCATAACTTTTGTTGCTGGAGAGAAACTTTAACTTTTGGAATAAAAATGAGCAAGAAAAAAACTAAAGCGTAAAAACGGTTTGACCGGCAAAAAAGAATGGTTGGCGGCAGCGTCACGTCATCTGTGGAAAAAATTGGGAACACACTCAAAATCAAGCAAACATTCACTGCCGACGATTTTGACAACTCGTGGGATGATGACGATGACGAATAATGGGATGAAAAATTTGAGCAGTGGGAAGCCAGGGATTGGGAAAGCTGGCTGAAAGAGAATCTTAGCTTCCCTTTCACCGCCAGACGTGAAGACGATGATGGAAGTTCTTTTTATGGAAAAGTTGATAAAAACAATCCGTTTACTCTTGGGAATACGATGCAAGTCGTTGGATTGGACTGGGATTATGGGCATGAAGTGTTTCTGGCCAAAGTGAAGAAAGACAATAAGACCGGCATGGTTCCGCTGTGCGACCTTGAGGTAGTAGAAAAGGCAAATGACAATTACTGGTCAGTTCGGGAATATGCTGTATGGTTTGCCAACAGATAACGAGGCAGTTGTCATTGGCTGCATAATAGAGGCATTGTGAAATTATGGCATTGCGAAAAGATAAATTGGTAGAGTTGGGCGCGGATGCTTTGGCTGACATATTGCTTGAGGTCTCTGCCAGACACGAGAACATTTGTGATTATATTGATCGAAAGCTTGCCGCGCCGGAGGAAAAAGTCGAACGTTTTAAATTAAAAGTGAGCGCATTGAAAAATAGCTCAGGGTTTGTCGACTATCGCCACTCAGAAGAGTTTGCCGACGAACTTTCAGGAATGCTAGGCGAGCTTGCAGAAAGCAATGCCGCTCCGGAAACAGGTTTGCAGTTGGTTGCTTCATTTATTGAAACTGACAGCGAGGTGTTCAATTATTGTGATGATTCCAGCGGAATGATTGGCGGCGTGTATTCTGACGAAGCATCCGGGTTGTTCGCGCAATACGCTTCAAGGTGCAAAAAGAAGGAATTTGTCGAGAATATTTTGTACAGGCTGCTTGACAAAGATGGCTACGGAGTGAGAGACACTCTACTGGATTGCGCAAATAAATTTCTACCGAAAAACAGCCTGCGCCGGATGTTTGAAACTTATCGTAATAAACCGGCGAAAAACGCTGACGGATATTCCGATTACAATGTAAGTTCTGTGCTCACGGCGCTGGCTAAGCAAATGAAAGAACCGGAACTTTTCATTGAATTGAAGACAAGCGCAACCGGACAAATTTCACCCCGTAATATGGAAGAAATAGCGCGTCTGTATTTTGACTGCAAGGATTATTTCAACGCACTTGTATGGCTGCAAAAAATTCCGGAAAGCGAATATGTTTCTTCTGATTTCAAGAAACAGGTATTCAAAAAACTCAATATGCATGATGAACTTGAAAAACTCGGCTGGGAATCATTTCACGCCCGGCGCACCATGGAAACACTTGATGAGTTGCTGGGAATGATTGGCAAGGACAAAAGGGATGAGGTTGTCGCGGATGAGATTGAAGCGATTATACATGAAAATAATTTCCGCGAAAGCAATGTGACTTTCCTATTTGAACTCAAGCAGATAGAGCGCGCGGCTGAATATGTTATTCAGCGAAGCAAAAAAGTCGATGGAAGTTGTTACTACAGCCTGACAGCGTTAATAAAGCCGTTCAAACAAGCAGATTTTATGTTGGCGGCAACCGTTATTTTGCGGGCGCTACTCAATTCAATCCTGGAACGCAAAAATACCAAAGCTTATGTGCATGGCGCAGAGTATTTGCATGAATTAGGGAAGATTGCGCCAAAAATTACCGATTGGCGGAACTTGCCTGACCATGAAGCTTATGCGGCGGAGGTTGCCGCTAATCATAAACGAAAATACTCTTTCTGGGAGCATGTCAAAGGCTGACGGCATGAAGCGCACACTTCAATATGCTAACTCCCGCTTGACGAATTTTGTCGTAAACCGCATAAATAAAAAAACGAACAATAGAAGGAGATGAAGATGAGCACAGAGTTGCAACCGGTCGTGTGGCGTATAAGAGTAAAACTAAAATTTAACAAGCGAATCTACAGGGACATCTTGATTCTCGGAAATCAAACGTTTAAACAATTGCACAAAATTATTTTCAATGCCTTTGACCGATATGATGAACATCTTTACCAGTTCGAATTCAAGAAAAACAATGAAGAAGCTGAATTAATTCAGGCATTGATGAAACTCCGTGGCTTGCGATTGCCCAAACTGCGAAAAGAAACAATTCTGGTGGCTAGTCCTGAGTGTTGTGGAGGTTATGGCGGAGATGCAATGGATGCTTCAAAAACCATGATTGACAAGTTTAATTTTGCAGTGAAAATGAAGTTCGAGTATGTGTTTGATTTTGGTGATGAATGGTGGCATGAAATTGAAGTAACAGGCATCGTTCCTTTTGAACCGGATACGCTTTATCCGCGAATAATCAAGGAGAAAGGGGAATCTCCGGAACAGTATTCTGATTAACATTTTGGCGAATGCGCAACAACGACCATTGTTGTGTGTGGTGGTTGCATTGGCGGCAATACGTTGCCCAACGGGCAATTTTTTACCAGGTACGCATGAAGTAGATTTTTGCGGAAGCGTTAATGAACTGTTCAAAAATAACCTTTACATTTGCTCGGTTCTCGTGAATGCTTTTCGTGCCGCCAACTCGTGACATACCTGAGGGTCTGAACACATGGCCTGGTGGATTTTAGCTTGAGGCGAATTCAATTCTAATTTGTTGTTTCAATGTAACTCAGACACTCTTGTCTGAGATTAAGCAGGAATAGGGAAAAAGCCAAAGCGGCACAGTGGCGCCGCAGTCCAAAGACGCTTCGCGTCAGAAGTTCCAGCGAAGCCGGTCAGGTTCAGACAAATTCATAAAAA
>JBAYVM010000228.1:0-5304 GCA_041674645.1 Victivallaceae bacterium
AAATACATTCTGGCTACACTCCAAATTTAGTTTTGAGCGTAATATACATCTGATAATAAATAAATCAAGCACAATAAATAAAATATTAATAAAATATTAGTGGCTACATTTTTGAGAAAAAAACACACTTATCTCTTTTATAATAAACAAGATAACTGCAAAAACGCAAAAGAATATCCGCTTAATCTTAATTTTTTAGCAGAAGCGCTACCGGAGTGGATTCTTCACAGAACAGGAATTTACTGTTGTTGAGGCTTTAATCCATAGCTTCAATGAGCTGAATAAATATGAAGAAAGTTTGTAATTCTGTGGTTGCGGGATAATTTATCACTTGTCCAAACCGCCGGACGGCGGGCATTAAAGGAATGTATTTATAATTGAAATAATTTACAGGCATTGCAGACAGGCAGAATTTCTGTTTATGCGGAGAGTGATATTGAAAAAAAATTTAATGTCGGCAAAGTTTAAAAAAGACTACGTCGCTTATCTGGCGATTGTAATCTTCTTTTTTATTGTTACGGCTGAAATGTTTATGGCCATTGGCATTCCATTGCATCTGAGGTCAGAGAATGTTTGGGCGGAGCAGGTCTCCCGTCAGGAAATGATTGATTCATTTGACGGCATCCGCAATGGTTTTTCCAGATTTCGTTCCAAAAATGACCGGGCGGAGGAAGAAGCGAAAATTGCCGGCAAATGTTTGAATGCGTTGGCTGATTATTTGCGCCGGTATCAGAAAGTAATGTCGCAGGACCAGATACAGGAAGTAGAAACCGATTTATTTGAATTTAAAATTATTCTTGAAAAGTTAAGTTCTGATCAAGTTTACAGCAAAAATCTCAACATCGACCCGACAGAATTTTTAGCAAAACTGAATTCTGAATCTACCGGCGCGGCGACTTCGACGCCTGCCGAAAAAAAATAAAATACGCGGAGATTTATGGTATGAAAACTCAACGGCTTAAAACAATTGTCAGCCGCTTTGCCGATAAAAAAATTGCTGTGGTTGGAGATTTGATGTTGGATGTTTATGTCTGGGGAAAAGCCTCCAGAATTTCTCCGGAAGCTCCAGTGCCGGTGGTGCAAGTCAGCAGGAAAAGCTGTTGCCTGGGTGGCGCTGCGAATGTCATGCGGAATGCGGTAACGCTTGGCGGAAGCGTCAAAGCATTCGGCATTATCGGCAATGATGAAGACGGCAGAGAAATTAAAACATTATTTAGCGAGTACGGCATTATTCCAGATACGGTTCAAGTCGATTCATCCCGGCGGACAACCCAGAAACAACGCGTTATTGCCGGTGCGCAACAGTTATTGCGTGTAGATTACGAAGATACCGAAGCGGTTCCGGCGGAATGCCGTGAACTGATTGTCAGCCAGCTGGTTAAATTGATTGACCGCGGCGAGATAGATGCGGTGATTTTTGAAGATTACGGCAAAGGACTGCTGGAAGAATCAATGTTGCAGCGGATAGTTGATGCCGCCTGTCGAAAAAATATTATTACCGCCCTCGACCCGAAGCCTGGCCATCTGATGCGCGTCAAAGGCTTGACGGTAATGAAACCCAACCGGACGGAAGCGTTTGCCATGGCCGGGGTTTTTCAGAAGGACAGCGGAGTCGCTGTAGCGGATGACCATGATTTGAAGCTGGTGGCGGAAAAATTATTGGAAGAGTGGAAACCGGAGCACCTGCTGATTTCTCTGGCGGCTCAGGGTATGGCGCTGTTCCGCAAAAATGCGGAAATTGTGATAATTCCAACTCGCGCCCGTGAGGTTTATGATGTTTCCGGAGCTGGCGATACGGTTATTGCGGCATTTACGTTAGCCATGACTGCCGGAGCAACTCCGGAGGAAGCGGCGGAAATTGCCAATCATGCCGCCGGAATTGTTGTTGGAAAAGTCGGTACCGTTACCGTTTCCGCAGACGAGTTGATAAAAAGTTTTGATTTGGAGGATTGAGCCTTGAACAATAAAGCGATTGCGGTGATACCGGCGCGTTTCGGCAGTACCCGTTTCCCGGGTAAAGTGCTGGCTGAGTTGTGCGGCAAACCGATGATTCAATGGGTTTATGAGAAAGCTGTGGCTTCGATTGCCGATGAAGTAATTATCGCCACTGATGACGAACAGGTAATGGCGGCGGTAAAGAAATTTGGCGGACACGCGGTAATGACTTCTCCCGACCATCCTTCCGGCACTGACCGTATCTGCGAGGCGGTGAAAGATTTTGACTATGATATTATTATTAACGTTCAGGGCGATGAGCCGTTGATTCCGGTTTCAGTTATTGACGGCTTGATTGAAGTGATGCGCAAAAATCCTCAAACCGGCATGGGAACCGTTGCCGTTCCGGCCTCGCGTGCCGCGCTGGATGACCCCAATAAGGTAAAAGTAGTTTTGGGCAGCAATAATTTGGCGTTGTATTTCAGCCGTTCCATGATTCCGTATTTGCGGGAAGGCGGCGAAGATATGCCGACATATTTGCATTGGGGAATTTATGCTTACCGGCGCGATACGCTGAACCGTTTTGTTTCTCTGCCGCAGGGACGGCTGGAAGCGTGTGAAAAACTGGAACAGTTGCGGGCGCTGGAAAATGGAATAAGTATTTATGTTATGCTCAGCAACCTGGAAAGTGTTGGCGTGGATACTCCTGAAGATTTGAAAAAAGCCGAAGCCAGACTCCGGGCGACAATTTTATAATTATTGATGCGAAGGAATTCAAAAATGAAAACAATTGAGATTTCAAAAAATGTGATTATTGGCAACGATTTGACTTTAATCGGTGGGCCGTGCATGGCAGAAAGCATGGATGTTTGCATGACAGTGGCGGAATTTCTGCATGAACTCTGCCGTGAACTGAATATTCAGTATATTTTTAAAGCATCTTATGACAAAGCCAACCGTTCCAGCGGTAATTCCGTCCGCGGTCCCGGAAAACAAGAAGGACTGAATATGCTGGCGGAAGTCCGACGCAGCTTGAATATTCCGGTTTTGACCGATGTGCATGAAACGATTGAAGTGGAAAAAGTTGCCGCAGTCGTTGATGTGCTGCAAATACCGGCATTTCTCTGCCGCCAAACGGATTTGCTGGTTGCCGCCGGAGCTACCGGCAAACCGGTGAATATCAAAAAAGGTCAATTCATGGCTGGCGAAGACATGCGCGGCGCGATAGAAAAAGTCCGTTCCACCGGAAATGAAAAAGTGATGCTGACAGAACGCGGAACATCTTTCGGTTATCATAATCTGGTCGTGGATATGCGTTCGCTGACAATCATGCGTGAACTGGGCGTTCCGGTGGTATTTGATGCCACCCATTCAGTTCAGCTTCCCGGCGGGTTGGGAAATGCCTCCGGCGGACAGCGGGAATTTATTCGTCCGCTGGCGAGAGCGGCGGCGGCGGTAGGAATTGACTGTCTGTTCACAGAAGTTCATCCAAATCCGGAGAAAGCGCTGTCCGACGGGCCTAATTCATTGACATTTAAAGAAATCAGGGTTATCCTTGAAGAGGTTAAGAAAATTTATGACTTTACAAGAAAAAGCAATTAAAATAAAAGCTTTGGTGCTGGACATTGATGGCGTTCTTACCGATGGCCGCATGGGCTACAGTTCCGGCGATGAAATAAAGTTTTTTCACGTCCGCGACGGGCATGGAATCAAAATGGCGATGCGTTCCGGGTTGAAAGTCGGCGCGCTTTCTGGACGTGAAGCCCAGGCCAATCGTAAACGTGCAGCCGAACTGGGTTTCGATTTTATTTATGAAGGCTGCAGAAACAAAGATGAAGCGTTTAAAATTTTACTGCAGGAAAATCATTTAACCGCAGAGGAATGTTTGTATGTCGGAGACGACGTGGTGGATGTTCCGGTAATGCGAGTAGCTGGAATTGCTGTTACTGTTGCCGATGCGCCGGAATATATGGATGAGTTTTGTGATTTCAGAACTCGTCTGCCGGGTGGACACGGGGCGGTCAGAGAAATTATCGACTGGCTGCTTCACTGTCAGGGAAACTGGGAAAAACAAATGGAGCGATACACATCTTGAAAATAAATATTTCAGCGGCGGCGACCGCCTTGGTGATATGCTTTTGCCTGTCCGGAACAATGCTTTCAGGGAAGGATGATGAGTTCAGAGAGGTAACTGCATTCAACTCTAAATTGCCGATTTATCACAAAAACCGGTTGCAGTTTGTGGTTTCATGCAAAACCATGCAACGGCAGGCGGAAAAAATAAATGCCACTGATGCGGTTATCGACATCATTCGTAAAGGCGCGAATATTGACAGAATTCAATATTTGAACGTACTTGTTCCTTATCCGCTCGGCGCTCCGCTGCCGACGGTTGTGGACTTCTGGAAAGACCGGCTTTACAGTGAAGCGATTATTTCCTCCTCATCTGCGCAGATAGACCAGGAAAATAAGACTGCCAATGGCACGGAAAAAGTTTACTTGCGTTCTCCAGCGCTTGACTTAAACGGTATAGGATTTCTCGCCAACTATGATAAACACACAGTTTTAGTGCGCAAGGACGTGAATATTGTCGTGCGGCTCGCAGTGGCGCAAACGCGGAATTTAACCGCAAAAACCCTGAAACAGGCAAAAGATGACGTGGTGCGGATAACCTCAGAAACTTTATTTGTGGATTTTGATAAAAATCTGATTACGCTGCAAGGCAAAGTTCGAATCAATGAAGCGAGATTCAGCATTGATAGCGACGAGGTTCAACTGCTGCTCTCCGGGAATGAAGATAATAATAAGAAGAATGTTGCCAGCGATGAAGAAAGCCAGATTCAAGGCGTTTCAAAAGTTACCTGCATTGGCAACGTGGTGATAACTAAAACCGTCGGCGCGGATGAACTGCAAAAAGCCGGAGAGCAAAAAGCCACCGCCGGTAAAGCCGTTTACGAAGTGAAAGAAGGGCAGATTGTATTGACCGAAAACCGGCCGCAGATAAAACGTGGCAATGACACTGTCAGCGGCAGCAAAATTACGATATGGAAAGAAACGGAACGGATGTTGGTGGAAAAAGATGGCAAAATAGTTGTAACCGTTCCGCGCAAGGACAAAAAGACCGGCAAGCCGGAAGCCAATAAAACTCCCACCATCGTGTTTGCCGATTTTATGGATATTAACTACGGGAAAAATATTGCGACACTTACCGGTAATGTCAAGGTTGATGATACCATGCTCAAGCTGGATTGCCATAAAATGACCATCTATCTGGAAGATGCGAAAAACCAGGGGAAAAAGACGGAACCAGCAGTTGACGCAAAGAACATTGCCGACGACGGGTTGGATTTTAACCGTATTGCCAAATCC
>JBAYVM010000229.1:0-5258 GCA_041674645.1 Victivallaceae bacterium
GTTGGTAACAGCGTCAACAGTATGATTAAACTGAAATTCCATTTTAAAAAATCTTGCGGTTTAATGGAAGATATTAAAAATGAGCCGAGCAATATCCAAAAAGTGAAATAAAACAACACCGCCACCGTGCTGATAAGTTCATTTTCCGCTGTCGCCAGCAGTTCCCGGAAAATCAAAACATGCGTAAAGAGCAGAAACGCTCCAGGAATAATCATTCCTGCGGCTTTCCAGTGTATCGGCTTGGTCATGCTGTTGTCCCGCAATGGAGGTTTTCGGCCCTTAAAATCGCCAGTTTTAACGCCGCATAAAGACTGCCCGTATCAGCAAGATTCTGCCAGGCAATATCAAACGCCGTTCCATGGTCAACGCTGGTGCGAATTATTGGCAGGCCGAGCGTTGAATTTACTCCGCGTTCAAAAGCCAGCATTTTGAATGGAATATGTCCCTGGTCGTGATACATGGAGAGAATACCGTCATATTGCGAACGGATGCCGTCAATGAACAGTGTGTCGGGCGGAAATGGTCCGTCAATATTAATTCCCTGTTCCCGCAATGCCCGTAACGCCGGTTTTACAATCGTTTCGTCTTCTGTTCCCATGTAACCTTGTTCGCCAGCATGTGGATTCAGTCCGGCCGCCGCCAGTTTAGGTAAAAAAATACCTTCAGCTCTAATTGCCTTGTCCAGCAGTCCGGCAACTTCAATTATTCGTTCAATGGTTACTGCTTGCGCAACGTCTTTGAGCGCGATGTGAGTGGTTACAAACGCCACCCGGAGTTCTCCGGCGGACTGCATCATGGCAAATTTGCTGCACCCGCAGAGTTCGGCGATAAGTTCTGTATGGCCGGTAAATTGAATTCCTGCCAGATTGACAGAAGCTTTATTCATCGGCGTGGTGACAATGGCATCGACTTCGCCAGCCAGAGCGTCCTGAGTAGCGGCGACTACTGCATCTCTGGCGGCAATGCCACAGGCGGCATCTTCTTTTCCAATTGGAACGCTTGAAAAATTAAGGTTGCCGGTAACTTTGATTTCCGGAATGCTTCCAGAGCCAAACCGTTCTGCGGCTTCCAGAATAATATCCGGGCAGCCGTAAAGGACGATTTCAGCTTTGTCTTTAAAGAGGTGGCAGTTCGAGGCTTTAATGGCAAGTTCCGGACCGATCCCGGCCGGGTCGCCCATGGTCAACGCTATCCGGGGTATTCTTTTCATCTTTCCATATTCTCCGTTATGAGTTATGGTTATATTTTGAAGATGAGAACCAGACGCCAGCTTTTTTGCGCTGACGATTCCTCATATACTACCAGCTTTGACCTTTTTTCTCGAAATATTTGGCGACATTGGGAATGAACGGCTTTATAAGACGTTTGATGGCTACTGCATATTCGCGGATTTCCCATTGTGCATGATCACTGTCGCGGAGTTCCAGAAAATGTAGCAGATTGCCCAGATTGACCGTTCCCCAGAAAGTTACCATCATATTTTGCGGCAACACTCCGCGAGCTTGTTCACGACAGACGCCTTTCTCCAGCAGTTCCTCATAAAATTTCAGTGAACTCAGGTTGTGGTCGGAAATCATCTGTTTGAGTTTTGCGTCGTTGAATGCAGGGTCGGCTACTGAAGCCTGGCGGTTGTTTTCCGCCTGGCGGCGAAGAATTGGCGGTGTATAAAATTCTAAATCAACTTCGGTGTAACGTCTGGATATTTCATTGTAACTCCAGGTGCGGTGGCGATGCCACTGACCGCGAACAAACAACGGACAATGTACGCTGAAAGTAAATACTACATGTTCCAGCGGACTGGTATGACGGTTTTCAATCAGGTAGTCCAGCAAAACGATATCCCGGTCATCCATGTTGTCTTTCAGCTTGCCGAAAGACACTCGCGCTGCGTTCACAATTGTTGTTTCCGTGCCCAGGTGATCTATCAAGCCCACCCAGCCTTGACCGTCCAATACTTTAACATTATTCGCCGGAGGAATGTTCAGATGTTGCATGTCGCTCTCCCTGTTTGTTTATGTTGCATTTACATTTTTCAAAAATAGCCGAATTTGACCCAAAATCAATCTTTGAAGATGGATATTTGCAAAAATGCTTTTGTTGCTGAACTCCCACGTTATTTCAATCAGGATGTAATTAAAAAAACAGAGTGTGGATTGCTTAGTTTTCCCGCAGGTGATAAATTAACCGGCATGAGAAAAAAAACAAAAAAATAACCGGTATCCGACAAGAAACATACTGGATGGAAAATTAACAATGATATATTCTGAAAATGATTTGATGGTCGCTTTGCCAGGAGGAAGCAAAACAAATGAGTGCGGTAAGCTAACCTCAGGGCACGGGCCGTTTTCTTCAGTTGAAGCCGCTCGTGATGCCATCCGGAAACTTCGGGCAAATGGCAAGTGTACGGAAAAAGTTAATATCTGGATTCGTGAAGGCGTTTATGCATTGAATGAAACTTTGTTTTTTACCTCTGAAGATTCCAACGCCTGTTACAAAGCGTATCCGGGCGAAAAAGTGATTTTCTCCGGAGGCGTTGCCGTCGAAAACTGGCAGGAGTCTAAACTCGGGAAAAAGCGTCTCTGGACTGCCGATGTTTCTGGAATTATGAAACAGGCTGGCGCGTTTAAGCAACTGTTTATTGACGGAAAACGTTGTCCGCGCAACCGTTTCCCGAAAACCGGTTTTCTAAAACTTGGCGACATTACTCCAGATATCAAGAAAGAATTGTTTGACGGAACCGACAAAATAGTTGTCGAACAGAAAAATGAATTGCTGCCGATTAAAAGTTTTAAAAATGTTGAACTGATTGCATTGCATTTCTGGATTGAAGAACGTTTGCCGGTAAAATCTTTCGACCCGGAAACTGGCGTTATCACCTCTTCCAGACGAACCCGATTCAGTGTCGCCGGCGATAAAAATATCGGATATCTGGAAAATGTTGCCGAGGCATTTACTGATGCCGGTGAATGGTATTTGGATGAAGACAAAGCTGTGTTGCATTACCTGCCGCGTAAACATGAAAAGCTTGGCGTAACTCGCGCGGTGATTCCGAAATTGAAACAACTGCTACGGCTTGATGGCGAGCCACACACAAATAACTACGTTGAAAACCTGCATTTTGAAAATATTGAATTCCAATATTCCGCTTGGATTCAGCCGGACTGGGGCGCGAAACGTTTTCATCCGAATCTGCCACGCTCTAAATGGCGGACGAACTGTGCCTGCAAATGGGACCAGAATTATGAAAAGAATGAATTGTATGGCGCAATGCCGCAGGGCGCGGTTGACATTCCCGGCGTTATTTATTTGGAAGGCGCGAAAAATTGCGCCATCTCCGGTTGCGAATTAAAACATCTCGGCTGGTACGGAATTGAGCTGGCCGATGGCTGTTCCGGTAATCAAATTACCGGAAACACTATTTGCGATATGGGCGCCGGGGGCATTAAAGTCGGCGGCGAGCAAGATGCCGCGAATAAAAACGAATTGACTTTTGACAATACTATTGCTGACAACCATATTTTTTCCGGCGGTCATGTGTATATGAGCGCATTGGGAATCGGGTTGTTTCACACGTTCGGCAATCTGGTCGCTCATAATCACCTTCATGATTTGAAATACACAGGTATTTCCTGCGGCTGGGTTTGGGGATATGGTGATAACGTTACCCGTGAAAACCGCATTGAGAAAAATCACATTCATCATATCGGAGACGGTTCCCTGAGTGATATGGGCGGTATTTATCTGCTCGGAGTTCAGCCGGGTACCAGAATCTCCGGCAATTTGATTCATGACATCAGAAAGTATTATTATGGCGGCTGGGGTATTTATACCGATGAAGGCAGTTCCCATATCGTCATTGAAAACAATATCTGCTATAACCTTGACAGTCAGGGTTTTCACCAGCATTTCGGGCGGGAAAATATTATCCGGAATAATATTTTCGTTTCCGGGCGGGAAGGCGCGGCGGCGCTGACTCAAGGCACGGGAAGAAATACGGGCTTCGAGCACCCCGGAGTAAATTCTACCTGTGCGGCAACATTTTGTAATAATATTTTTGTTACAAACGGCACGCCGTTCTTTTTCAATCCCAATAAAGAGAGCATGGCTTATCTGAATAAAGAGTTTTTCTCCGACCTCAATCTGTTTTGGGATATTTCTCAAAAGAATATCCTGCTTGGTGTTGGCGACTTTGAGAAAGTTGAGAAAACTTACAGCTTGAAAAAATGGCGCATGCTGGGCTTTGATTTGAAATCTCTGTTTGGCAATCCGAAATTTAAGAATCTCAATAAATTTGACTTCCGGCTCAGGAAAAGTTCACCGGCATTCAAACTGGGATTCAAACCGGTTGACATGAGCGATGTCGGTATTTCGTCTGAGACAACGTGACGTTGATTGCAGCTTTGTGGTCGACGGAAAAGTAAATAATTTTCGGGTTATGCCGCCGGATGAATGCCAGATGCGAGTCAGAATCCATATTTTGAGAGACGTTCAGCTTGTCGTTAGCCCAGGAAGCCGAATGGGAAGAATATTTCGTGCAGGAAGCGAAACGCGCGTTGGAATTGAAAGCCCAAATAGAAACCACTGACCGCACCATTGACCGGATGGTTTACGAGCTCTACGGCCTGACCGAAGACGAAATCAAGATTGTCGAAGGGGAATGATAAATAGAGTACCTCAAGCTTCCAGTTTGGGAAATAAAAAAGTAGAGTAGCTCAAGCTTCCAGCTTGAGAAAAATAATCGCAAGCAGGGATGCTTGCGGTACTATGATTATTGATTCAGGATTAAAATCGCAGGATTGTTGAAAATAGTGCGGTTGAAGTCTATTTTAAGGGGAAAATAAAATAGACTAAATCGGGAGAACTGATGGAACAGGCGCAAGAACAGACGTTGAGTTTGACTGAACATACGCTCCGCGGAGAGATTACCCGGGTGGTTTATGAGAATGAAGAGACTGCTTATACAATATTCAAACTGTCTGACACGCAAGGCGTGGAATATTCTGTCGTCGGTTGCATTTCCGGGATTCATCAGGGACAGAGCATTGAAGTTACCGGACGCTGGGAAACTCATCAGGAATATGGACGGCAGTTGCGCGCTGAAAAATTTCGTTTTGTGTTACCCTCAACCCGTGAAGGCATCGTCCGTTATCTGTCGTCCGGAATGATTCCCGGTATCGGCCCGAAACTTGCCCAGTGTATCGTTGATCATTTTGGCGAAAAAACGCTGGAAATCCTTGACCGTTATTCATTGCGGCTGA
>JBAYVM010000230.1:0-5238 GCA_041674645.1 Victivallaceae bacterium
AAGGCGTTCCAGAGGCGCAATGCGGCGATGAAGTTGTTTGCATCGGACATCAGGGTGACAGCGCCATCAGCATGGATCACTGGGTACAAATCAAAGGCACTCATGCTTACGAAATTCTCTGTTCGTTCGGTTCCCGCGTGAAACGCATTTACCTGGAAAACTGAAAAGTATCCGCAGATAACGCAGAAGGACACAGATTAAAATACTTTTGTTATTTGGCGCATGTCAGGATAAAGAGGCGAAGAAGGTTTTTAATGCGACGGTGTATTTTTCCCAGCAGATAAAATAACATTCATCATGAGAGCTGGAAAGTTCCAGGAAGGTTTTTTGTGTTGGCGCGGCGTCAAAGAGCGCTTTGCCGTGCCGGAATTTGACTATTTCGTCATTGGCAGTGGCGACGACTAGCGCCGGACATTGAGTTTTTTTCAGGAAATCGACCGTCGGAAATTTATATTTTGCCAGAAATGCGACCGGAAAGAAAGGATAAATATCCCGTCCCATTTCCGGAATGGACAGGAAAGCGGATTCGAGAATCAGTCCGCCGGGATTTTTTTGCGCCGCCAGCCGGGCGGCCATTGCGCCGCCGAGAGAACGTCCAACGACGATGATTTTTTCGGCGGGAATTTTCCTGGTTTCAGTTAAATAATTCCAGGCGGTTTCAGAGTCTTTGTAGAGACCTTTTTCTGAAACATGACCGCCACTTTTGCCATAACCGCGATAATCAAAAACAAAAAAGTTTACGCCAAGTTGATGAAACAGTTCAATTGTTCCGATGCGGTGGGCGAGCGAGCCGCCGTTGCCGTGACAGAAGAGAACGGTATATTCCGCATTGGCTGCCGGAACCAGCCAGCAGTTCAGAGCAATGTCGTCGGAAGTTTTCAGCCAGATATCTTCAAAGTCAATTCCGACATCTTTCGGCGTGGCGAAAATAGTTTTTCCCGGTTGGAACACAAAATGTTTTTGAAAAATATATAACAGGGCCGCCAGCAACAAATAAATGATGCCGATACCGGTCAAAATTATATAAATCATTTTTTACTCCAGACAGAGTGTGAATGTTTTAAGAATAGATGTAATCAAGTTCGCGGTGGGAAATCGTATTCAAATTCGAGGAGGCTGGCAATTTTTTCACATGCAACTTCCGCGTCCGGACCATCAACTTTTAATGTCGCCTTGTCTCCGTATTGCATTCCGAGAGAAATTAAACTCAAAATACTGTTAAGTTCGGTTTCCTGTCCGAAAGCGGAAATGTAAAATGTGTTATTGGGATATTCAACATTGATGGTATTTAAAATAACGCTTGAAGGACGACAATGGATACCGGCTTTGTTGTGTATTTTTACGTTTTTTTCTATCATAAAGCGTTGTTTCCTGGTAATTAGAAAGTAATATATACGATAAAGATAACAATTCAAAACGCTCGCCGTTCGAATGAAGAAAATTTTTGCAGGAAACAATTTAATATTGATGATAATGTTACTTTCCGGGTTGATTCTCCGGATTGTTTATCTCTGCCAATTTTCCGGGTCGCCACTGTTTTCTGTTCCAATCGGGCCGGACATTCAAGAATATCATGACTGGGCGCAGGAAATGATTGCCGACGGTATTGTCTGGAGCAAAATTCACATTCATGGTCCGACCTATCCGGTTTTTCTGGCCGCGTTGTATAAACTGTTCAACTTCAATCTGCCATCTGTCAGAGTTGTTCAACTGCTATTGGGAATGGCCGGATTGATTGCGTGTTATTTTGCGTTGAAAAAAGCTGCGCTGCCGCGAATTCCCAGGTACAAATATCTGCCGGAAATATTTTTGGGAATTGCCATGCTTTATCCGCCGCTGATTTATTACCAGGCGGAAATTATCAGCGAGTCGCTGCAAGTTCCACTGCTTTGTGCTTGTGTTGCGCTTTTATATTTCGGGGAAAAACAGAAAGAAAAGAACGCGATTGTGTTCGCAATTTTTGCGTTGGCTGGTCTCGCCGCCGGACTGGCGGCCACGGCGCATCCGATGACATTGGTTTTTGTGCTGCTGGAATGGCTGGCGCTGATATTGTTTGCGCTGTATTCCGGAACTGATAAACGTTTTTGCATGAAAAAACTTTTGTTTCCAGTTGTCTTCATTGGGTTTGCGGCGTTGCCGGTGCTGCCGGTTTGCATTCATAATTCGTTGTTGGCAAAAAGATTGGTGTTAATCCAGGATAACAGCGCTCTCAACTGGTTCATCGGCAATAATCCGGCGGCTACGGGAACGTGTTACGTCCGGCCCGGCAGACCGTGGAGTCGGATGCACGCCGAAGCGGGAAATACCGCAATTGTCTTGCGGAAAACTAAAGATCAAGTTTTCATGCAGCGCGTATATGATTTTATAAAAACTCATCCGGCTGAAGAATTGAAACTGTTGTGGAGAAAAACTCTGTTAGTGTGGAATTGGCGCGAACTGGCATCAGGTTCTGATGTTGACGCGCTGTTGCGGTTTACGCCGGTGCAGAAATATACGCCGTATGCCTTTGCGTTGCTGGGAATTTTCGGCCTGACCGGAATGATTATGATACTCAGCCGCCGCCGTTCAATTGTGGAATTCCGCCATTTTCTGATTCTGGCAATCTCATTCTGGGCGGCGCAAATACTTACCGTCACCAGTGGACGTTACCGGTTGGCAATGATTCCGGCGTTATTTGTTTTTGCCGCGTTTTTTATCTCTATGCTCAGATTTGTTCTAAGAGAGAAAGCCGCCGTGGCAAAAACCGCTATTGCGACAGGCATTGCTGCTGTAATAGTATTACTGCCGGAACCGGCGATAAATCACGCTCAACTTCAGGCGGAAGCTGAATCGTTGCTGGGCGAAGCCTGTTTCAAGCAGGGGAAATATGTTCCGGCTGCCCAATATCTGACACTGGCGGCAAAATATCTTGATGATCCGGCCAGATGTTTCAATCTGCTCGGCGTAATCGCGCAGAAAAATTCTCCGGCAGACGCTGATAAATATTTTGAGTTGGCAATTGCGGCCGCACCGGAAGAACCGGAAGCGTACATGAATCTGGCGATTTCCGCTTCTGCGCACAATGATGTAAAACTTGCTGAAAAATATTTTGCGGTAGCGTTGAAACACGGCGCGGATAATTCGGAAGTGCTCTATAATTACGGTTTTTTCTTACAAAGTCAACACAAAATTTCACAGGCGGAAACGTATTATCGTGAGTCCCTGAAATCGAATCCGGCAAACCGCAAAGCGTTGAACTCGCTCGGAGTTATTTATATGATGTTGAAACGACCAGCGACGGCCGTAACGTATTTTTCGGCTGCGGTGTCGCTTGACCCGGGCGATTCGCGGATGCTGCTTAATCTGGCGGCGGCATACGCTTCCGCAGGTGATACCTCAAAAGCGCTTAAAATTACCAATAAGATTCTCGGCATCGACCCGCAAAATTCGTCCGCCCTGACTTTGAAAAAAATGTTTGAAGCCAACCATTAACACCAATGCGCTATTGGCTTTCGCGCCGTCATGATGGAGTTACTAAGGCGTATGGAGTTTTATTCTCCACGCCTGTTCACCCCGCGTTTATTCCGACTTATTTATAGACGTTTTAGTAACTGATTTCGCTGTAATCCAAGAATGGAATATCGCCAGGATTATATCCGAAATTTGGAACCGGCAGTCTTTCGCCGTTTTTAAGCGCTGACTCATGAGCGGTTATTCCGGCCGCACTCACTCTGCCGGCAAACCAGACATTGGTGAATGGTAATTTGCGCGTTACCACCGCCCGGCAAAAATCATCGACGAGGAATTGATGAGAACCTGAGTGTCCATTATCCAGTTTAGCAAAACTCCGGGGTAAACGTTCAATAGGATGCACTTTTGATGCAGTAGCGAAGAAGTCGTCCTGCTCGCCGCCCTCAAGTGTTCTTTCGCGCAAAGCCCGGCAACGCGTATCAAGCATTTCTGTGATATCATGAACTATAGTATTGTGATTTTGAGGCATGTCGCCTTTACATATCCAATTATCTATGGTGGCATTTTGTTCAAATGTTGCCTTGGTGCCAAACACTTTCAGACGAACGCACTCTTTGCCGGGAGCACAGCGAAAACCGACCCGGCGAAATTCATTTGTCCTGGCCATGCCGCCATTGGACATTTGGAAGAGTGCGGTTTGATTACTGATATTATTGTTCCACATGCTGATTTTTTTGTCGAAGATGCCATCGTCAACCGTATCCTTGAAACCAAGACAGGAGACGCTTTTCATGAAACCACCGACCGCACTCAGGACATTTCCTACTGAATGGGTCGGGTAAAACATCGGAGGGAAACTGGCAGTTTTAGCCCATTGTTCACCGCCGCTGAATTGATAAGCTTCTTTGAATCCATGTTCCATGTCATGCAAATATTCGGCCTCAGCATAGACAAAATCGCCGAATTCATTATTCGCGAATTTCTGACGGCAGAAAATATTAGATGGATGGTAGCGAGTGGTCTCGCCAAGCATATACATCCGACCGGTTTCTTCAACGGTTTCGATTAATTTCTGCATCTCTTCAATAGATATGCCTCCCGGCACGGAGGAATAAACATCTTTTCCCGCTTTCATTATCTGAATCGCTTGCGGTCCGTGCATCCAGCGTTGAGTGAAAATTGCTACGGCATCATAATCACTATCGCAAAGCTGATCGACATTCTCGAAAACATCTGCAATACCGAAACGTTCGGCAATCTCTTTTCTGCGTTCCGGGAATAACTCCGCTAACCCGACTTTTTCAACCAATGGATGCGCTTGAAACAAAGGGATAAAGTTACGGGCAAAAGAACCCGCGCCAAGCACTGCTAATTTAAAACTTTTGTTCATGATATGTATTCCTCTGTATCAATTATTTTTAATTATAATTTATTTTCGGTCTAACAAGTCTTTTTTCGATTAATGCGACAGACTGAATTTTTCCAATTTAGTAAAGAAATCCCGGAATATCGGATCACGATGGATATCTGTTGCAACCCGGCATAAATGCCGATTGGCGGATATTTCCCATTTAATGTCATCCGTCAATATTGGGGTCGAGGTAAAGTCGGACGGAACCCATTGGGGATTTATCAGCCAGGCAATCGGAGCAATATCCCAAATTTCTTTAGTCCAGGCGAAATGATTCTTGGAATAGCTGCAAAAACGCGCAAAAAGAAAATCTCCGACCGCGCCACGCCCCTTGACATATTTCTCCAGTTCCCAGACCGTTGTTCGCAGATGTTCAG
>JBAYVM010000231.1:0-5228 GCA_041674645.1 Victivallaceae bacterium
CTTGAAGAAATCGCGCAAAAAACTGGCATCGAAGTGTTTAAACAAAACGTGATTCAGGAACGCGAAGAGCGGGAATCTGACCGGGCGGCGCTGCTCGGCGACACCCTTGAAAGCAAGGTAAAAAAAGCCGGAATTGGCAGTACTTCAGACTTTAAAATTATTGCCAATGTCAACGGCAGCGTGGGAAAAATGAAAGAGCCATTCCCGGATGTTCAGGTGCGTGACGCATCCCTCGGCATCAATCTCCAGGCAGTCTGGACCGACACCGGAGAAGTTATTTCCACCGTGAATATCCCGACTATGTTTTTCCGCGGCGAAGGCAACATGAGCCTTCCCTATGAAATGCCGGACCAGTTGATTAGATACTATATGCTGGAAGTATTGACCGGAAAAACGAAAAGCTCCGAACAGGCAAATGCTTACAGTCTGTTCAGAAAGATTCTGGCCAAATGGGTGGTTGAACTTGACCTTGGAGCAAAGGTGCAACTTGAATTCAACCGCATGGATAAAGAGACCATGGATAAACTGATGAATGCGTTACGCAAAAACCAGGATATATCATACGTCTGGCGGCGGGAATTTGACAGCCGCCTTAATTCTGTGATAGAAATCGAAACCAAGCTTGACGCCGGAAAGATTGAAGATGTTGTGCTGGCAGATACCGGAAGAAAATTCAAAATTGACACCGCCACCAAAAGACGGTTACGGTTTATTCCAAAATAACCTGTAAAGCGCCGTTGATTCCTTGTAAAATAATATAGTTCTGCTAGAATAAAGATAACAAACAGTAAAGAGGTCAGGGAAAAACCATGAACAAAAAAATATTTCTTTGTACCGCATCTCTCGCCGGACTGCTCGTGCTGCTTTGCGGCTGCACCTCGCCGGGGGGAATGGCGCCGTCATCCATGCCGATTACCGGCAAAGACAGTTATACGATTATACAACGTGATGCCTACGCTGTTGATTCCAGTGTCGCGATACTGATGCTCTTCCCGGTTACAACCTGCAGCGCTTACAATACGTTGCAGAAGGTTAAGGAAAAATATCAAGCGGACGCGCTGATTAATGTGACCGCAGAGAATATTTATAATCCTTACCTGCTCTACAGCGTACAGAAAATTGTGGTCCGGGGCGATGCCATAAAGTTCAGAAAATCCGGAAACATATTGGAGTAAATTATGAAAAATATCACTAAATCCTATTTATTTCAGCTCCGGATTATTGCAATGGTTGCAGGCTGTTCAGTGTTGCTGTTCAGTGCCGGATGCAGTACTAAAGTGATTTGTATTTCACCGTCAACTACGCCAATTACGGAACGAGACTCCTATACCAAATGCGGACCGGCAGTTGGCAAAGCCTCCGGTTTTATGATTCTGGGAATTCCGTTTGAACCCTCCGAACCTTCGAGGAAAGCACGGGATATCGCCATAAGAAACGGCACCGGCAACGCACTGATTGAAGTTACCGAAGAATATAATATGTTAAATTTACTGGTCGTGACATTTTTCTGGACTAAAGTCGAAGGCACTGCGGTCCAAATTGAACACGCCGGAGAGGAGATTGAGTAGTGATTAAGTTTTTTTCATTGATTGCCATTACCATAGCAATATTTACTTGTGGATGCCACAGAGTTTACCGGCCGGCCGTCAACCCCAACAAGTCTGACCTGACCGTGGAACAATCTGCGCTTTTGCAAAAGTCAAAACTGCGCGTTCCATGCCGGGTTGAAGTGCATTGCCCGGATGTGCTGACCGGAACCGGCTCAACCTTCTGGCGCAATGAAACCTTCTATTATCCTTTGCAGGAGATTATCAGAAACAGCTTTAACAGCGCGGCAGGTAAACTTTTTGAATCTCCGCGCAATGAAATCATTGACGCGTTTACCATCTATGTTACGGTGCCGGAATCTCAACTTGTTGTTGATGGTGATGACGCACATTATACATTGCAGGTAATCGTTATCTTCAAGGAGCCGGGCGAAAAGAAAATTGACGCTTTTGAAGTAACCAAGTCGCTCGATGGCATCTGCGAAGACAGACATGAAGTGCCACCAGTGGTTTATGACCTGGCCAGAGATGTGGCGTTTCAAGCCATGCGAAAACTGGCCACTAACCCGAAAGTTCTGAAAACCGTTAAACGGCTTGAAGACCGCTGATTTGTTATATCAAATTACAACCCAAGGAAGTAAATTATGAAATCAAAATTGAGTTTCTGGACAATGGTATTGCTGGTTATGACCACTGCAATCATCGCTTACGCCGCTTCCAACAACGCGCAAAACATAACTTCCACAATTAATACCGCCAGATTTATTATGTTCGGCGGTGACTATACAATCGCTGAAAAAAATACTGAAAGCGGTGTATTTAAACTGGATACCTACTCCGGCAAAGCCTGGATTTTAAGAGTGATGATTGAAAACGGCAAACGTTATGAACGCTGGGAAGCTATTCCTGAAAATGACATGCCGGCAATCAAGCCATCCACCAACATAAATAATATTCCGTAAGCAGAACCGTCACTGCTCAAATAAAGCAGATTCGGGAAATACACTGATCAAAATTTTCCTGTCCGCTGAGAATATCGATTTCCACCCGCAGAAAATATACCGGCAAATCATTGCGGTCAAGCCGTGGCATACGCACAGCATCTTTTTCAGTAGTAACAATCATTTCAGCGCCATCGGATTTGGCCTGGTTAATAAAGTCAATCAATTCCTGCTGGGTAAAACGGTGATGGTCAGCAAAATGCTGGCGTGACACCAGCGTTGAACCCAGGTTTTGCAGAAAACTCTCAAAACTTTCCGGGCAGGCAATAGCTGAGATAGATGCTACTCTAGTTCCGTTCAAACGGGTCAACGGTTCCTGTTCGCCGCGATGATATACTTTTTCCAGATACAGCGGTTTATGGCAGCATTCAATAATTTCAGCGCGGCGGTTGTGCCGACGCAAAAATGTTTTGAGATGTCGCAAATGATTCCCGCCGTTGGATTTAGTAAGAAAAATATAATCCGCCCGGCGAATGTTTTTCACCGGTTCGCGCAAGATGCCGCGCGGCAAAACGTGATGATTGCCGAACGGCGTGGTCGAGTCCACCAGAACAATATTAATATGTGGTTTCAGATTGAGATACTGAAAACCGTCATCCAGAATCAGCGTGTCGGTTTCATACTCATCTATCGCGAATAATCCTGACTTCACCCGGTCTTTATCCACCAGCACCACCACGTCTTTCAAGTTCGACGCCAGCATGTAAGGCTCATCTCCGGCGTATGCGGAATCAAGCAACAGATTTTTTCCGTCGGAAACAACTTTAGGGGGAACTTCCATTTTTTTAGAACTGAATTTTTGAACCAGCTTCACCAATAGTGACCGTTGTTTACTCCGATAGCCACGACTGAGAATCGCTACTTTACGCCCTTTTTGACTGAGCGTTTTCGCGAAAACCTCCACTACCGGAGTTTTTCCGGTTCCGCCGCAGCTCAAATTGCCAATGCTGACGACCAGACAGCCAATCGCCCGATGCCGGATAATGCGTTTGTCATACAGCCAGATACGAAACTGCGTGACCATCCGGTAAAACCTGGAACAGATTAGAAGCAGCATAATCATCGCTTGATCTTTGGGTTGATTGCGCTTGCCAAGAATCAATTCCAGAAAATATTGTTCCAGATTTTCAAAAAATTCACGAGAAAACATATATTAAGTCCATTCCTTTATTCAAGCTCATAAATTAATCCCTTTGGCAGTTTAAAGCAACCGCATAATCAATTTTTATCGCTCTAACCAAAGAGGCAAAGTAAGATATGACAAAATGAAGAGAGCCGCCTTGCTTGTTTTTAAGCGTGTGATATGTTTATTTATTGCAGGTGATAATTGCGCGGGCATAACCAGAACAGCCTCGCCGATATTAAGGACAGAAAAAGTAAAGGAATAAAAAGAAGCATGTTTGAACAAACCTTTAAGAATATTGACGATATATTGCACAAAGACGCGGGCTGCGGCAGTGAACTGGATTATGTTGAACAAACCTCCTGGATTTTATTCCTCAAATATTTGGACGATCTGGAACGCGACAAAGCGGCTATAACTTGCGCGAAGTAATCAATCGCATCGACGAACTGCGTTTCCGCACCCATGCCGAAAAGCACGAAATGAGCCATCTCTATGAAGATAAGATTAAAAACATGGGCAATGCCGGGCGCAACGGCGGCGAATATTACACTCCGCGCCCGTTGATTAAAACCATTGTAAAAGTGGTTGCCCCGGAAATCGGACAGAAAATCTATGACGGCGCAGTAGGCTCAGCAGGCTTTCTGGTCGAGGCGTTTGAATATTTGAAGCACAGCAAAAAACTCACTACTGACGATACTGTTACCTTGCAGAAAAAGACCTTTTACGGCAAAGAGAAAAAATCGCTGGCGTATATCATCGGCACGATGAATATGATTCTGCACGGCGTGGAAGCTCCGAATATTGTGCATACCAACACTCTTGCCGAAAACCTTGCCGACATTCAGGAACGCGACCGTTATGATGTCGTGCTGGCCAATCCGCCGTTCGGCGGCAAGGAACGCGCTGAAGTGCAGCAGAACTTCCCCATTAAAACCGGTGAAACTGCCTCGCTGTTCTTACAGCATTTTATTAAAATACTCAAAGCGGGCGGCAAGGCCGGCGTGGTGATTAAAAATACCTTTCTGAGCAATACCGATAATGCGTCGGTGAGTTTGCGCAAACTGCTGCTGGAAAACTGCAACCTGTATACCGTGCTGGATCTGCCGGGCGGCACCTTCACCGGCGCGGGCGTTAAAACCGTGGTGCTGTTTTTTGAAAAAGGCGCGCCCACGCAAAAGGTATGGTTTTACCAGTTGAATCTGGATAGAAACCTGGGCAAAACCAATGCCCTGAGCGAAAAAGATCTGGCGGAATTTGTTGAACTGCAAAAAACCAAAGCCGACAGCGAAAATTCCTGGACGGTGAATGTAAAAGACATTGACCAGACCACTTTTGACCTGAGCGCCAAAAATCCCAATAAAAAAGAGGAAGCCGCCTTGCGTCAGCCGCAGGAAATTCTGGAAGAGATGAAAGCCCTGGACGAAGAAAGCGCAGAAATCCTGGAAACCATCCGGAGGCTGGTGTGAAACGATTACAGGAGAATACACTTGGGCTTTCCCCCGGGAACGCCGAAAAACCCGGGAACGCCAAAAACGCCAAAAATGCCGGGAACGC
>JBAYVM010000232.1:0-5222 GCA_041674645.1 Victivallaceae bacterium
TTAAAGTATTGCTGCGACTGAGCACCAGCATCCGTTCAATGCAATTCCGAAGCTCGCGAATATTGCCCGGCCAGTCATAAGCGCAGAGCGCGGCGATGGCGTCTTCAGAAATATTGCGAATTTCCTTGCCGTTTTCCAGGGAAAATTCGTCGATAAAGTTTTTTATCAGAATCGGAATGTCATCCTGGCGTTCCCGTAACGGCGGCATTTTAATATTTACCACGTCAAGGCGGTAGAACAGGTCATCCCGGAATTTTCCTTCTTCGACCATTTTCATTAAATCCCGATTTGTGGCGGAAATCAGCCGGGTATCAGTATATACCGGTTCCACGCCGCCCACCCGTTCAAAAGTTCTGGATTCCAGCACGCGCAGAAGCTTTACCTGCACTTGCGGTTCAATTTCTCCGATTTCATCCAGAAACAACGTTCCGCCGTCCGCCAGTTCAAACCGGCCTTTTTTCTGTTCCACGGCGCCGGTAAACGCGCCTTTTTCATGTCCGAACAGTTCACTCTCCAGCAGATTTGAGGGCAGCGCCGCGCAATGCACTGGCACAAACGGTCCGGTTCGTCCGCTGGATTGATGAATGGCGCGGGCGATAACTTCTTTGCCGGTTCCACTTTCTCCGGAAACCAGGACAGTTGATCTAGTTGGCGCCACCTGACTTACAATATCGAGAACCTCGTGCATCAGTTGCGATTTGGCGACAATGCCGGACATTTCGACGTTCCGGCCTAACTTTTTCTTGAGCTGAATATTTTCTTCTTTCAACTGCCGGGATTCTAGCGCCCGGTCAATGACAATTTCCAGTTTATCCAGATTCACCGGTTTGGTAACAAAATCAAAAGCTCCGGCTTTGACGGCGGTCACTGCCGATTCGATAGAACCGTAGGCGGTAAAAACAATGCAAACCGGACGCGGGTCTTTTTCCAGCGCCGTTTCCAGCACATTCATTCCGTCAGCGCCCGGCATTCGCAGATCTGTCAGCACCAGATCGTAATCATGTTTTTTCAACAGATTAATTCCTTTGATGCCGTCTTCCGCCAGAGTAATGTCAAATCTTGAGCGGAAATAACGTGCCAGGGCATCTCTGGTATTGCGTTCGTCATCGACAATCAGCAACGATGGCTGCTCTTTTTTATTGATTATACTCATGTCGTCACTCCCCGTTATTTATTCCACATTTGCGCAAAAGCGTGAATATCCGCCGCCGTCGCTTTTACTACCTCAAGAACAAAATAATTTACTTTGGCTTTCCGGCAACTGCTGACAAACCGCGGCAAATCCATTTGATTTTCAATGGTCAGCGGCAGATGTCCGTCGCTCCATTCCAGTTTTGGAATTTTGCTGGTATATTTAGATGCGTGAAGATGAACCATTCTGACCTCGCATAATTCCAGGAACTTCATGACATCCGTATGAAAATCCCGGTCAAAAAGATACGAGCTTGCCCACAAATGACCAGTATCAAGGCAAATTGGATGTTCCAGCTTCGCTGCGTTTTCCGGGAACATATTCGCTGAACCGTAGGCCGGAAAATCATTTTCTATACACAGTAAAATATCCGGATATTGTTCCCGGATGTAACGCAGGCGGGATTTTACCCTCAACAGCCGCATTTTGAACTCTTCAGTGCCGGTAAAATCACAACATAAACGGCTTTTTCCGTCAAACGATAACTCGGTCCTGAAAACGTCCGTCATACAGTCGTCGTATGAACGGTTGCGGTTAAAAGTTGGAATTGGTTTGTCCGTCATACCGAAACCGTGAAAAACTCCTTCGGTAATGCCAAGTTCATGGAACAAACGAATATTTTGTTCGAGAATGCTTTTGGTCAGCTCAAACGATTCCGCCGCCAGATTAATATTATATTCCGACAGCAATGGAGCGTGGGCACTGAGTTTTACGCCGTATTCCACCATTTTTTGCAAATCTTCAGCTGCGGTTGAATTGTGTATTTGAATGCCGAAGTCAAAGTCATAAAGGTGGCAAGCTTCGAGGCATGCCTCCAGATTTTCCTGTCCGTTTTCGCGGCAGAAAGCGCTGGAAGTCACATCCAGCCGCAGTTTTTTGTTTTCCATTTTTTCGTTCATGTTATTTCCTGAATAAATTTAATGCAGATTAACTGCCTGGTTGATCTTCCTGCGGCGATTGCAAAACCCTGACGCGTTTGCCGTAACGCGGGAATTTAACCACAACGGCCGTGCCCTCGCCTTCTTTGGTGTTAATGCTGATTTCGCTGCCATGTTCGCGAAAAATACGTTCAACAATCATCATTCCCAATCCGGAACCGCCTTCGCGGAATGATTTGAACGGATCAAACATCCGGTTCAAATTGTCGGCGCTGATTCCGTGCCCGGTATCAACAAATTCCAGAATCAAATAATCGCTGTCATAAGAACAGACGAGATCAATATTCCCGCCTTCCGGCATCGCCTGAATCGCGTTTTTCAAAATATTATAAAACGCTTGTTTAAGCTGAGCGGCGTCGCCGGAAATTTTTGGCAGAATATCCGGCCACTCACATTTAACATTGACGCTCCGGTTTTCAATTTCCTGCCGCATGAACGTCAGCGTTTCGATAATCAGTTCTTTCACATCAACCAGCGCCATTTTCGGGCAGCCGGGACGGATGGCATGCAGAAATTGAGAAATAATATTATCCAGCCGTTCGACCTCATTTTTGCAGGCTTCAAGCATTTCCATCGCTTCGACGCGGTCAAAAATCTCTTCTTTTTTAAATATCCGGTGCAGCAATTGCAGATTCAAATACAGGCTGTTCAACGGATTGCCGATTTCGTGCGCAACTCCAGCCGCCAACATGGAAATCATTTGAATAGTTTCAGTTTCCAGTTCCTCCATTGTCCGCTTGCGAGATTCCGTCACATCCCGGAGAATGACGGTGGCAAAACTTTCGCCGTCTTTGCCTTTATGCGGAACCAGATAAAATTGCAGGTAACAATGACGCGGATAAAGGATTTCCACCTCCTGACGCGCCATGCGCGACCATTCCACTTCATCCTCCGCCATAATTCGATGCCAGTCAACATTCGGCAAAAACTGCAACAGTCTGACCCGGCTCAAATCGTCCGGCAGGCCCAGCAGTTCTTTGGCAGCTTTATTGTGGTAGCGAATACTCAACTTCCGGTCAACTACTAGAATGCCTTCCTGAACCGCGTTGAATACCGTCTCAAAAAAACCTTTTTCCCGCGAAAGATGCAGAATATATGCTTGCAGGCTGTTCGCGTCAATCGCATCCACCCGCTCAATAAATCTGTCCAGAAAGTTCTTTTTTGAAATCATATCGTCCGTCCATGTTTTGAGACAATTTGTCACACGGCATCGTTTTTTCAAGTCTTATTACTAAAAAAATCCGGGTAATCCATTGAAATCCGGAATAATGGAAATACCTGTAATTGATGTTCAAAGTCTAAAAATGGTTTCTGCCCCTGGAGGTAGTAAAGATGAAAAGTAAACTTTTTTATATTGGTCTCAATCTTCTGGCGCCGGGCATCGGTCAATTTGGCTTGAAATGGTTTTTCCGGGGTACGCTGGAGTTTCTCGGCGCTGTAACCGCAGTTATTTTGGCGATGCGGGAAGTCATAAAACCTGTACTTACTCTTTTGTCTTCGGATAACGGAGGCGGTGATGTGCCGGCGATTAATCTGACGGCGTTGGTAACCGCGCTGGGAATCGCGTTGTTAATCTGGATATGGAGCATGGTTGAAATTGCTATTTTCTATCATCCGGAACGTGGAAAGAAGTTACCCGATGACGGAACCCAAACGGAGAAATGATTTATGAGAATTTTATTGTTTATCGCACTTGCCGGGATATGTCTGACTGTCGCGGCTGAAGACAAAGACTACACCGCCGTAAAAATCCGCAACTGGGAAAATGACGGCGACCGTCCGAAAGTTGACGACCGGAAAACTAATATTTTTATTGTGGATGAAGCTGTTTTTGACAATCGCAATGCGCCGCCGGCCGGCTCTCTCGCCGCAAAGCTGGTGGTCAAAGATAAAAGAATTCAATGGCAGCCGCAATGGAATTATGACGGATTAGGTGGCGTCATGCTGCCCGATGCAACGCTTTCCGGCGATAAAAGTTTGTTGGCTATTCTGGAAAACACCGGCAGTAAAACCGGCCCCAACGGCTCAAGAGTTGTTCTATTCAATACTTATAATTCAAGAATTGCCCGGATTGTTGAAATTCCAGAACGAAAAATTACCGCCATCCATTTCATTCCGAACTCAGTGCAACTTATTTGCATTCAGGCGGAACAGAAGTGTTTCAAACAACCGGCGCGTGTCATTACGCTCGACTTGGTATCCGGAGGGATTGTCGAAGAATCCGTCGGGTTTAAAAATGCGATAACTTCGTCATGCATCGACCTGAAAGGTGAACGCTTGTTCGTCAAGTCGGAAAACGGTGAAAATATTTACATTTTTGACCCCAAAGAACTCGCTGCGGGAACGCAGTTGCTGAAATCTTCTTTCCCCGGCGGCATCGTGGCGATAGCTGACGACAATAACACGCTGGTTACGGCGGGCAAAGGTAAACTGGAATTTTTCTCTGTTTCCAGCGGCAGGCAGGAACCGGAACGCAAAGTTACGTTGCCGGCAGATTTTATTCCCGGAAAAATGGTTCTGTGCAGCAAGGATGCCTCCAGCCAGGTATTGCTTCAACCGTTTGGCCATGCCATTTGGGTTGGCCCGGAGCAAAGCAAAGTTATTGACCCGTTTGCCGGAGATGCGCTGGCCTGGAATACCCCCGAAGCTGATTTAATTTTGTCTTTGCAGAAAAAAGGTACACTGACGCTGTTCAAAATACCTGAATTTTCCAAGCCGGATTCCGTGCTTTATCCGGGCAAAATGAGGCCGGTAACTAATGGCGATATTGCCGCGATTTTTCCACTGGCCGGGAAAAATAACGAAATGCTGCTGCTGGACTCCCATGGCAATCTGATGCAGGTGGAATTGAGAAAAAAACGCTGGCAGAAAAATCTTCTCATCTCCGCGAAGAAATAGATACGAAATGTTTTGCGATGTAGCTTTTTGCCAGCCAACTTATAACTGTTAAGGATGTTAATTATGTCGGGTAAAATATTTCTGGCGGCGCCGCGGGGCTTTTGCGCCGGAGTCAGACGGGCGCTGGATACCGTGGAAATGGTGTTGCAATCCACCGCGGAACAGGTTTATGTATTTCACGAAATTGTGCACAA
>JBAYVM010000233.1:0-5217 GCA_041674645.1 Victivallaceae bacterium
CATTGTGACGCCTCCGTAAGTTGATTTTCATCAGCAGAACGCCGCGCGTCAGGTTCCGCCCAGGCAACCCGTTCCCAAACTTCACGCGGGTCAAAACATGATTGCATCGCCGCCAGCATGAAAACCAGCGTAAACAGCGCGAACAGCGCCACACCGGGAATGACTGTCGCGTAATCCGCAATCTTCGTCAACGCCACCAGCACGCCCAGCAACATAACCTCGATCATGCTCCAGGTGCGAGTGAATTTTAGGTGACGCAATAACATTCCAACCCACGCGCCCGGCTTTTCGCGGAGGCAGCCGATTAAAATAAGCAACTGAAAACCAATTTGCAAAGCTGGAGAAATAACCGCTACGAAAAGAACCAGCACGGCGACAATTTGCTGTTTGTTGTTCCAAAGCTGCTCAGCTCCACCGACAACGGTCGTGAATGACTTGCGACCGACGGCGGAAAGTCCGAGCATGGGAACCGTATTCGCAATAATGTAAAGTATCAACGCCGCAAGAGTGAACGCAAATGTCCGGTTGAATGAATCTTCACGATGACGCCACAGTTCTTTGTTACAACGCGGACAGCGGACTGACGCTCCCGGCGGAACATCGGGAAGCCGTTGCAGTAAATCGCAGTGCGGACAGGCGATGAGAGATACGTCCGCCAGCGGTTGATTGCAATGCATGTGGTAATCGTTTTTTTGCAAAATTATTTGACCTCAAGTTAATTTTACCGCGACAAAATTAATTTAACTTCCCTCATGTTAGCCAGCATTAATTGCGACATTGTTTCAATATACTTTACGGTAATTTTTTCGCAAACCGGATTTAGACTTTGGACATTATCTTCAGCTGAGATAAAACCATCTCCTCGCAATGCGAGAATGCTACAACTTTCGCCCGGCTTTAACTCAGGATGCAATTTTTCCCGGTAACTTGCGAGCTTTCCGGCGTATATTGATGAAATTCTATTTTCACTCCGGACGGGTCAGTAACCCATATCTGCCAACTGCGATCCGCTCCCAGGCGTTTATCTGTAACCTCATATCCCAGTTTTTTCAAATGCCGCGCCAATTGATCCAAATCATCCGTCTCCAGGCAAATGTGCCGGATAACGCAATTCTCATTTACCGGAAGCGTATCCTGCCGGAACACCTCAATAAAAGAATTATCGGCAGTTTTAAGATAAAAACCGAATACTTTCCCGTCACGGATGAAATCAAACGCTTTTTCGAACCCGAGTCCGGCACAGTAAAACTTTTCAACTTCAGCAAGGTTAAGAGCGGCGATACAAACATGGGCAATTTTTTTAATCATTATTATCTCCAACATTTCAGGTTATTTACTATTGTAATTAGATATAATCCACATGACGAACTATTTCCAGCAGTCGATGATACTTTACAGTAATTTTTCCGCAAACCATGAGCTTCAACCAGCGGAAGACGGTCTAGCGCGGCTTGCTAGACGCAGACGGAAGGCGCGGTGAACTCGGAGATTACGAATGTAAAGAAAACCATTTCGTGCTTTTTCGTGTCATGCCTGAGGCGGATAAACCTTTCGTGGTTATAGATGTTTTTTTGCGGTCTTTGCTGTTTGACTTTTGACAAATCCCGGCTAACTTAAAATTGTATTTTGAATTAGCCGAAGAATAAGGAGTTTATTATGTACATAAAGCGTAATCTTGAGTCGGCATTTAATGCGGCGAATAAATCTTTTTCAATTTTGCTGCTTACGGGTGCTCGTCAGGTTGGGAAAACTACATTTTTGCGGCACATCGCGACGAATAACCGCAAGTTTGTGTCTCTGGATAACCTTGATTACCGGATGATGGCTAAGAATGATCCGCGGCTTTTTTTGAGCAATTTTACGCCGCCGGTAATTATTGATGAAATACAGTACGCTCCAGAACTGTTGCCGTATATAAAAATTATGGTTGACGAGGCCAGATTTAAAAACTCTCCTGACTGCAATGGAATGTTCTGGCTGACCGGGTCGCAGCAATTCCAAATGATGAAAGGCGTTACTGAATCTCTTGCTGGGCGTGTTGCTATATTCAATCTGCTTGGGCTGTCCAATCGTGAACTGGCAGGACAACCCAGTCAGCCGTTTTTGCCGGAAACTTTTTCAAATAACGGGATGACTATGGTTGAAGCCCCGGAGTTTTTTCGTCGAATATGGCGCGGTTCTTTTCCTGGCATTGTCACCCGCGTCGATTCGGACTGGCAAATTTTTTATGATTCGTATGTTCAAACTTATGTCGAGCGGGATGTCAGGGATTTAACCCAGGTTGGCGACCTCGGGCGTTTTTTTAACTTCCTGAAAGCGGCGGCGGCCCGCACCGGACAATTACTCAACTATTCCAGCCTGGCGCGGGATGCGGATGTTTCACAACCCACAGCCAAAAGCTGGATGAGTATTCTGGAAACCTCCGGCCTGGTTTATCTGCTTTATCCATACTATAAAAATCTTAACAAACGAATGATCAGCACTGCAAAGTTATACTTTCTTGACACCGGACTGGCGGCATATCTAACCAGCTGGAATACTCCGCAAGCACTTAATGATGGAGCGATGAATGGCGCGTTTTTTGAAACTTGGTGCATTGCAGAATTGCTGAAAAGCTATCTTAATTCCGGCAGGAAAGCCCCGTTTTTTTATTACCGCGACAAAGATATGCAGGAAATAGACCTCTTAATTGAGGATAATGGAGTATTGTATCCCGTGGAGTTCAAGAAGTCCGCAAATATGAAAAAAAGCGACATCGCAACTTTTGGCGCATTAGACAAATCCAATACGCCAGCCGGAAGCGGCGCCCTGATAAGCCTGAATCCGGAAACGATTATGATGACTGAAAAATGTCATGCAATACCTGCTCCTCTGTTATGATAACGGTCTATATATCGAGTCAATAGTGTTTTCATGCAGAAAAAACTACTTTGTAGAATTCGTGGTTATAAATGTTTTTTTTGCGTCCTTTGCGACTTTGCGTTAAACCTATTGCCGGAAACGGTATTGACGTTTTTTGAACTTGATAATATTGCGTGAAAGATTATATTTGAGCCTTAACAAAGTGCGGTAATACAAAGCAAACAGAGGCGGAAAAGCGTAACAATGAAATATTGTGCAAAAACACAAAAACTAAAGTCTGCCCACGAATTGCCCTACCGCTATAACAACAACTTTCCATTAAAAAAATTACACGTTTGAAATACCACGAAACAAATGGCGCTTTTTATTATTTAACCGGAAATTGTTTAAAACTGGCAGGCATAAAATGATTAATTGGATATCATTGATAATCGGGGTCTTATTTTTGTTGTATTCAATATTCTATTACATATGTGATTGTAAAGGTAATATTTCATCAACTATGAGCGGAGATATGTCTTTTGGCGTTTATTGGAGCGTTGGCGCAGTGCTCTTTGCGTTGGGAATCTTGCCCATGCTTGACTTTTCAAGATGGTGGAGCATTGCAGGATACATAGTTGGCATGGTAGCCTCGATTCCGGTTCGCGCCATAATATCGAAACTGTTCTGTGTACCATATCAACCAAAACTGACTGGATTTCAGAAATTCAGTCGCAAAACAGAAGAGTGAAGGCTATCGATTTTTGATGTAATTTGGCATCTCCGGATACAGAACTTTAGTTTTTGTATTTTCGTGCAGAAAAACTAATTTAAAACCTGATTGCAGTTGAAGAAAAACCGCGTTAATGCGAAAGACGACCTCACGCGGCTTGCCCGCCGCATTCTGAATTTATTCTGACTCCTCTTTTGAAACTTAAGCTTTTATCTTTTTACTTTTGTCTTTCGTTTCTTATTTGATAAAACTGCGGGAACCGCAGTCAAACGCTGACTACTGGCTTCTTTTCCCCTTCCCGCACAGATTAATTTCAAATACTTTTATTTTTTTTGCGTGTTGGTTTTGTCTTAATGGGGTTTATGTGTATATTAAACTTCTCGAATCAAAACTAACCTCAAAAATGGAGGAATATTATGGCTGATTCCGGTAAAACAAAAGCAAATCCTATAGTAAACCGGCTTCGCGGCAGACTGCCGAAAGTTGGTATCCGCCCGACAATTGACGGTCGTCGTCAAGGTGTGCGCGAGTCTTTGGAAGCGCAAACCATGGGCATGGCGAAAGCTGCCGCTGAACTCATCAGTTCAAAATTGCGCCACGCAAACGGTATGAAAGTAGAATGTGTGATTGCCGACACTTGCATCGGCGGCGTTGCCGAAGCAGCAATGTGCTCGGAAAAATTCGCCGCGGAAGGCGTTGGCGTTTCGCTGACCGTTACTCCGTGCTGGTGTTACGGCGCGGAAACGATGGATATGGACCCGATTATTCCGAAAGCCGTCTGGGGTTTTAACGGCACCGAGCGTCCGGGCGCGGTGTATCTGGCGGCAGTTCTGGCCGGTCACAGCCAGAAAGGCGTTCCGGCGTTTGGCATTTACGGTCGTGACGTGCAGGATGCAACTGATACGTCCATTCCGGCAGATGTCGAGGAAAAGATTCTGCGTTTTGTGCGCGGCGGGTTGGCAGTATCAACCATGCGCGGCAAATCATATCTGTCTATGGGCAGCGTTTCCATGGGAATCGCCGGTTCGATTGTCGATCCGGGATTTTTCGAAGACTACCTGGGAATGCGTTGCGAAGCTGTTGATATGACCGAATTTACCCGGCGCATAAATGAAGGCATTTACGATCCGGAAGAATACAAAAAAGCGTTAAAGTGGGTAAAAGCCAACTGCAAAGAAGGCGAAGATTTCAATTCCCAAACCTCCCGCAAATCCGCGGCGGAAAAAGCCAAAATCTGGGAATTTGTGGTAAAAATGACCATCATCGGTCGCGACATGATGGTTGGCAATCCGCGGCTGAATGAACTTGGTTTCGGCGAAGAAGCGCTTGGACACAATGCGATTGCGGCCGGTTTCCAGGGACAACGGCAGTGGACTGACCATTTCCCGAACGGCGATTTTATGGAAACTGTGCTCAACTCTTCATTCGACTGGAACGGCATTCGTCAGCCTTATGTGCTGGCCACTGAAAATGACGCGCTTAACGGCGTCGCCATGTTGTTCGGTCAACTGCTTACCGGAACCTCTCAAGGCTTTTCCGATGTGCGTACGTTCTGGAGTCCGGAAGCCGTCAAGAAAGCTACCGGGCATAAGCTTACCGGTCAAGGCGCCAACGGCCTGATTCACCTGATCAATTCCGGATCC
>JBAYVM010000234.1:0-5215 GCA_041674645.1 Victivallaceae bacterium
CACAGCTGCACTTCGTTGCAATTTTCATCGACTGCATCAGAGAATTTTCTAATCATTGCCGGAAGAACATGCGAATTATTTAAATCGTAGTGATCGTTAGTTCCGTACATGTTGCACGGCATCAGCGAGATGGCATTAAATCCGTATTGTTCTGCCAGATAATAGCACAATTTATAACCGGCGGATTTAGCAATCGCATAACCCTCATTCGTCGGTTCAAACGGACCGGTTAAAAAATATTCCTCTTTTATCGGCTGCGGACACTGGCAGGGATAGATGCACGAACTGCCTAGAAAACAGAATTTTTTAACGCCACTTTTAAATGACTGATAAATTACGGTATTCTGAATTTCCAGATTTTCGAGAAGGAATTCCGCTTTGTGCTGCATGTTGTCATTGATGCCGCCGACTTTTGCCGCGGCCATGATTACAATCTGTGGCGCTTCCTCTTTGAAGAACGCTTCGACTTGCCTTTTGTCACACAAATCAAGTTCAGAACGGCTTCGCAACAGTAAATTGTTATAGCCGTGTCGCTGAAATTCTCTGACAATTGCCGAACCGGCCATGCCACGATGTCCGGCAATAAATATTCTGTCATTTCTGTCAAACATTACATTAAGACCTTTGATTTCAAACAGTTCGCCGGTAAGAGCAAACTTTGCAGGTTATCAGCTTTTATTATGGTGATACTATATTTCCGGCAGGCGCATTTTCAAACCGGCGGGAATAGAGAAAACTACTTTTTGCCTTGATAATTACCCTTTTAGACGTTATCTTAATAGTCTGTCTTAATAAAAAGATAGCGGCAATGACTATGCCGCAGAAGATTGTTTGTGCACAATTACGATATTTTACACAACAGGCACGCAGAAAGATGTGCCGGTAAAATAACGTGTTATTAAATAAATATTGAAGTACAATGCATACGGTTGAACGGTCTAATCGCGGAAATATCCTGCGGTTCCGGCAGTTATGTAAAAAAATATCATAGTCATTTTTCCTTTCCGCATCCGGACGGAGGAAAAAACAAACCTCCGGAAAAAGGACTTATGATGGATAAAATTTTAAACCATGTAGCGGATACGCAACACGAAACCGCCACCGCGACTGAACAGACCAATCAGGAATGTGTATTCGCCAGTCTTCTCGAACCGTTACAGCGCGCTGTAGCTGAAGAAGGTTATTCGACTCCGATGCCTATTCAGTCGCAATCAATTCCGCATCTGCTTGCCGGACGCGATTTGATTGGCTGCGCGCAAACCGGAACCGGAAAAACTGCGGCCTTCACGTTGCCGATATTGCAGTATCTTACGGAAAACAAAAAAACATTGCTTAGCGGAAAGCCGCGCGTGCTTATTCTTGCTCCTACCCGCGAACTTGCCGCTCAAATCGGCGACAGCATTACCACTTATGGACGCCACGTCAAGGTTTCTCATTCCGTAATTTTTGGCGGAGTCGGACACAAACCGCAGATTGATGCGTTGCGCCGCGGCCGGGACATTGTCGTCGCTACTCCGGGACGTCTGCTCGACCTGATGCAGCAGGGAGTTATTTCGCTCAAAACGGTTGAAGTATTCGTGTTGGATGAAGCTGACCGGATGCTGGATATGGGATTTATCAACGATATTCGCAAAGTTATCGCCGAATTGCCGCAGAAACGCCAGTCGTTATTCTTCTCCGCAACTATGGAACCGAAAGTGGTAACCCTGGCCAAATCGCTGGTGCATAACGCTATCCATGTTTCAGTAACTCCGGAACAGCCGGCCGTTGAACGGATTGCGCAAAAAGTGTTTTTTGTGAATAAAGCCCATAAAGATTCACTATTGGCTTCTTTGCTTAAAGATTCAAAACTTGATCGCGTCATTGTTTTCATTAAGATGAAACATTCCGCGAATAACGTTGCTAAAAAACTCGAAAGTGTCGGCATTACTGTCGCCGCGATTCATGGCAATAAAAGCCAGAATTGCCGGACTAAAGCCCTGGCTGATTTTAAAACCGGTGAAGTCAGAGTTCTGGTCGCCACTGATATTGCCGCCCGCGGAATTGACGTGGACAGCATTTCGCATGTTATCAACTACGATCTGCCGAACGAACCGGAAACTTATGTTCACCGTATCGGACGTACCGCTCGCGCCGGAAATGAAGGCGATGCTATTTCATTTTGCAGTGCTGAAGAACGCGATTACCTGCGCGACATCGAACGTTTTATCAAAAAAAGCATCTGGGCTGACCTTCAGCACAAATATCATTCTGAGGCCGCCCGCACTGCTACCGGTACTGCGGCACGCCCGGCGCCGAAACTGCCGCGTGGAAAATCCAGAAGCGCTGCTCCAGACAGAAGAAATGACCGGTCCGATTCCGGATACGGTTCTTCGCGGAGCGACCGCCGGAGCAGAAGCCGATAACGTTTTACGGTTAAATACTTTCTGGTTTTAAATTATCGCAGAGTGTTTGTTAATTGTAATGAGGTAGACGATTTGCTTTGTCAGGCGTTGCTGGATAACAGTTTTTAAGGGATTGAAAGCCTTAAATTTTCAACCTGATAAACGGGAATGGTTGTTATGAAAGTCGGCAAAATATTGGCGGTGGTCATAGCTTTATTAATTTCTGTCTGTGTCAATGCGAAAGTTGATGAATGGACGGCGGAAGCGCTGAATGTCTTATGCAGGACTTCCGGCGTCAACCCGCTCAAAATGTCAATAACCGGAAGTTTTTCCGGCGTTTCGGCCAATGGCGATGCGATGAAACAGGTTCCTGCGGTTTTAATAACCTGGCATAATCCTCAAGGCAGGCAGATAAAGACAGATTATTTTACTTTGCCCAAATCTACTGGACAATGGACAAGGGAAATTAATATTGCCCAGCCGGAAGTTGGGGTATATCAGTTCCGTATTGTCGTTGTGCCGGGATACAAAAATAGAATTAACATTGACTCTAATTCAGACTTTGCGATTCAGTTGAACCGTTGCATGGCGGCTAAATGGTCAGGCAATGAAGAAATCTATTATGTGCGTATCCCGTCAAATCAGAAAACTCCTAAACTTGTCAGCCGCGGTGTAAAAGGAAGTTTAACGCAGATTGAACCGGCTATATTTGAATTGAAACTATCCGGCGCCGGATATTGGGCGGTGGAAGGCAATTCAGTATTTTTATTCAAAAGCCTCGCCAGCGCGAAAGACTTTGGTGATGTTACTTTCAATGGCTGGGCATTGCCGATTCAATTGGAAATAGACAAATATATTAAGGCGCATTACACCAATACTGCGCATTTTAAACCGGTTCGGCTGGAACGACAAAAATTTGACGCGGAACCGGAAAGCGATTATTTGCTTGGCCATTATGGGATATTTAATCATATTGACTGGTTGATGAAGAATCCGGCATACAGTGGAGCCGCGCCGATGCTGGCCTATATTTGGAGCATCAACAAACCATTCAACCCATATTATCTCAACAACGCGATTAAACAAGAGTTTTTGAAGGCTGAATTTGCGCGGTTGGAAAAAATGCAATCAAATGGAACGTTTGATATTCACGGCAGTACTTCAAATTATGGCGGCGGCGATGGTTTGATGACATTAGCACATTATTTGGCGTTTGCTTTTGCTGCTCCGCTACTCGATAAGGAGGAGCGCGAATTATGGTTTGACGGCTTGTCGCTACTTGTGAATCGTTTTGCTTTTGGCCGGGTTACTTGTGAAAATCAGTCAACGCATTGGCTGGTAAATTTATATGCTCTGTATTTGGGAAGCGGAGATGAAGCGTATAAACAGATGGCTGCGGACTTCTGTGCCAATATGGCTGACCTGCAACTAAATCCGACGCAGAAAACCGGCTATCTTGAAGAGAAATACGGTCCGGACGGTACCTATCAGGGGTTGGCAGCCTGCAATATTGCTTTTTATTACAGACTGAGCAATGATCCCAATGCATTAAAAATATTACAGCGGATTTATGAACTTTACAATCATTTCATCGTGAAACAGCCTGACGGAAAATTAGTCGGGGTGAGCGGTTATGCATACCGTACTTCCGGCTCGTGGGTGCAGCGTCAGTGGCACGGAGGGTCACAATATTTGACCGGAGTTTTACCTGAAGCTGCCGCGGTGGATATTCCGTATAAAAAAAATGAAGCCTCTGGAATGCGAAATATTGATTGGAACGGCGATAACGGGAAATGGTATGAAAATAAAAATAATTTGCGTTTTATAAAATACTCTATTGATGCCTGGACTCCGGTTTGGCGTTATAAATTCGGAGTGGAAAATCCAATGCAACCAGCGTTGCTGCCTTACGAAAAAAAGGATAATTCCATAAGAAATTTAGGTGACAGTTTTACGGTCTATTATGGTAAAAAATATTATGCGGTCTGGTACAATGGCAATTCAGGCAAAATGTACAAAAATTATTTTAAAACTACCGGTGCACCGGGTTCCGCGCTGCCCAAAGAATGGACTGTCACAAATGACGGCAAAATGACTCCGACTACCGCTACCGCCAAAAAATCCGGCTGGCAACCTTTATTTGGATTGCAAATGTTTTATGTTCCAGGTTACGGCATGGCAATTGGCGCGATGAATTGGAATTTATATACGCATAATACCGCGAGGATTGACGATCAGACCTGGCCCGCCATTTGGAGTTTTAATTGCCAAACCAAAAATAATAAACTTTCTTTCGAACACAGATTCACTAATAACTCAACCGCAAAACTAACGCGCGAATATCAAATAACTGTCGAACAGCTAAAGGTCTCGTTGAGTTGCGAAGGAAAAGCGATAGAACAAATACCATTTGTTATCAATCAGGATGATGTTATTACCTTGAGTAACAACCAATTCAAGGTAATTAATGCAAAAGGCGCCGGATATATAATTGCTTTCGACGGAGCAATAAAAATCGTTAAAAACAAAATTTCTCAGCATTATTTAAATATTGGAACTCTGGAAGTATATTTTGAAAATCAATTGTCATACAATATCAAACCTGTAAATGGCGGTTGAAATAATCAACTGTAAAAAGCCGGCTGGTCAGTATGTCGTTCACTGTTTTTAACTGAAAATTAAAAATCACAATGCAGAGATGGTACAAGGTATTGAAGACGAATAAAATTAAATTTGAAGTTGCTTGAGATGTCAAACGAAACACAATTTTTCCCTGATGTGGAGACCGCCGATCAGGATGGATTTATCGGCTGGACCAAGGAACTGAATCC
>JBAYVM010000235.1:0-5212 GCA_041674645.1 Victivallaceae bacterium
TAGAACAAAATAAGAAAGATCCAGTATAATCCGGGAAAATAGATGATAAATTGTTAAAACTAAAAAAAAGGAACACACTATGATCAAGAAACAAAAAAGCTGGGTTTACAGCCCTGCCAAACCACCCAAAGCTAAAGTTCCGGATGTAGTTAAGGCTGGCGTGGAGAATAAGGCGACTGAACTTATCGAAAGCATATTAAAAATTAAGCATATTAAGCCGCCTGTTGAAGACAGTACATTCAACTACATTGTAGATATTTACTCAAAGTGGAGTAGTTGTTATTTTTATTTTATAGCGAAGTATGCTTGTCCGGGGCCCAATGCGATTTCTCCATTCTTTGAATTGAAATTTGCGCGTATGGAATATATTGGCAATGAGCGCTTCAGTCTTTCATATATGAGGCATACAGGACAATGGTTTGAAATATATTCAGACTTGTCTATTGATGAATGCTTGAAATCTATCGAATCAGAACCGCATTTTATGCCTTAGCTGAAAGGCCGGCATCGCAACGAATAGAGTTAGTTTCGGCGAGAGAATATCGTGCGAGTAGCTTGCGATCTCCGAGCGCAAAACGCATGCGGTTTTGCCAAAACTACCTCCGATAAGCTTTTGATTTTGGAATGTGTCAGAAAGCAGTTTGCGAAAACATTCCAGCAAGTTATATTGACCAGAGCTCAGTAAAGGCGTTCAGTTGAGTGTCGTTTTTTAGTCTCGCACTACAACTTATACGCTTCTGTCAGGAACGTTCGCAAGCTCACAGGAATGCTTTGCGCAGGGAGCAAGGAATTTGAAAATCAAGAAAAATCCGACTTCCAATTAAACACATGCTACTGCTCAAGTATTGAGCTCTGATTGACGAATAACGTTAACCTGAATTAGTGGGACTATGACAACAATGTTTGAACAAAAATCATCAATAGACGAAATAAGGCAGAGATTTGATAATGATGTCAAGCGGTTTTCAAATATCGAAACCGGGCAGACTGCCACAGTTGATGCGCCATTGGCAATGGAGTTGATAACGCAAGCGGCATATCATTCGACTAAAAAAATACAGCGGGTTTTAGATATCGGTTGCGGCGCCGGAAACAATACGGTAAAGTTGTCAGGCTATGTTTCGCCTTTTGATTGCGACTTGGTTGATTTGAGCTTGCCAATGTTGGAAAAAGCCCGGGAACGGATTGCGGAAGTCAATACTGGCAATATAAACATTTTTCATGGCGATTTCCGCGCAATTGATTTGTCTGAACAGAAATATGATGTCATTTTGGCTGCGGCGGTTTTACACCATTTGCGTGACGAACAGGACTGGGAATCGGCATTTCGCAAGATATATCGTCTGACTGCTCCGGGGGGGAGTGTGTGGATTACAGACTTGGTTTCGCATGAAACAGAACCAGTTCAAGCTCTGATGTGGAAACGATACGGCGAATATCTCTTTTCTATTGGCGGAGAAGCTTATAAAGAGAAAGTTTTCGACTATATTCAGAAGGAAGATTCTCCAAGGCCGGTAACGTATCAAATGGATCTTTTGCGACAAGTTGGATTTGATCATGTAGAAATACTGCATAAAAATTCCTGTTTTGCCGCTTTTGGCGCAATCAAAAAAGGTTGACAAGACTTACGTCGGGCGTAAAAAATAAACTGGATAAGTGTATTCAGATACCAGCTTGCGAAAACTTTCCGGCAAGGTATATTGAATCCGGAAAAACAATTGAAAAGCCTGGCGCTGAACAGGGAATAGTGATGAAATTAGACAATGAAATTTGATAAAAAAGTAATTTTGTCATGGCTGGCCGCCGGGTTATGGATGACGATAATTTTTGTTTTTTCAGCCCAACCGGCGGAAGAATCTGAAAATGTCAGCATGGGGATAACCTCGATAATTGTCATAGCCTTGAAAAGCCTTGGACTCATAGCTGACGCGAATGCCCTTTGGCTCGATTACATAATCCGCAAATTAGCCCATGCGTTTGTATTTTTTGTGCTTGCGATGCTGGTGGTCAATGCTTTTTTGAAAACCGGCGCAAAAGGAATCAAGGCGTTTATTTTTGCTTTTGTTTTTACCGCTTTATATGCCTGTTCCGATGAGTTTCATCAGATTTATGTTCCCGGCAGAGCTTGTATGTGGTCGGACATGATTATTGACAGTCTGGGCGCAATCTTTGGACTTGGCGTATTTGCGATTGCATGGAAACGTCGTCAAGCGCAAAAGTTAAAGGAAAGATAAACTTTATTGATTATTATACTTTTTTCACGGGCAGCATGATTATATAGTACACGCCAGTTATAAATAAAAAAAATAAAACAGGGACAATTAGCAATGAAGCCAGTCGAATCACTGCCGCAGCAATATGAATCGCTTTCTGAAGCAGAACAGTTGGTTATGCATATTCTTTCCTGTTTTCATCTGCCGATTTTTGCTAATGATATCGACATCCTCGTCAGAAAAATGACCCTGAACAATGAGCTGAAGGCGGCGGCGAAGAAAAGTTTGATGGGGAGTCTGTTGAAATCGCTTTCTGCCAAACGGTTAGTTAAAATTAATAGCAACGACATGGTGGAATGTATTCCGGAGGCGCAGGAGTATATATTCGGTCGGCTGGTCAGTGATGCTCCGTATTCCTCTCAGTTATTTACCCTGGCGGAAATAAGCATCAGGAGAGCCGCCACATATGTATTAGCAGATTACAATTGTTACATTACGTTATTCAAATTCAGGCAGGCGTTGCATCTGAAACAGTCTGATACTACTCATGCTATGCTGGATAATGTTTTAAGAATAGAACATAAAATAGACCGTTTCGGGCGCTATGATCGATTTTCTCTTGATTTTTCAGGTATACGGCGTGTATTTGGAAGCCCGTTTTCGGAAGAGCTGTTCGAGCTTCTGCCGACACTGCATGGCAAGCAAAGTGTTCTCTGCTGTTTGTTTAATGATTTTCGAATAAACGGAGACAGGATTGAAGGGGCAATGTTGGATGCGTTGCTTAAATATATTAACGATGCGGATTTTTTTCAGTATTTACTGTTTTGTGGAGATTTTGAATCCATTAAAATTTTGATGAACAACAATCCGGAAACTGCGCTGTTTTATATTGGAAAGGGATTCCTGGCAATTGCGGATGGGGATGTCGCGGCTGCCGGAGAACCGTTTGCTGCTGCCTGCGATTTGCTTTGCCGCGCGAAAAAGCTGAATGATGATCAGTTTTTTATTGCGTTTTACTTGACGTATTTGATTGGCGTGAAAGATGAAAACCAGTTCAAGTTTGTATTGTCAAACGTGTTGCCGTCGTCAAGATTTGACGTTTCGAGATGTATCCGTGAATTGAAAAAGTTGTACGATAATAATTCTGTCAACTCTCAGGAGATTATGTTTTTGTGCCGGATATTTGAACAGGATACAACCGGTTGGGCACTGGTAAAACTGTTGTGGACTTACTGGTTTGAACTCAGCCCGGATAGTTTCAGAAGCAATGTTAATGCCATGTCGGCAGTGCTGGCGAAAAGAGATAAAGCCGGATGTTATACATTTGTCAAGTTATTATGGAATAAACAGTCCGCGCCGAATGAAAAACATCCGTTGTTTGCTCTGCTGCCGAAGGTTGAACGCTGGCAGGCGGTTTTGGACGAACTGATTCTTGCTTATTCTAATGTCGAATCTTTGGCTCAAGAGGAGCATGCCGAACGACTGGTCTGGAAGATTGACCTACAGAATAAGTATCTGACGGCAGTTATTCAAAAGCGTGGTAAAGCGGGGAAATGGTCAATCGGGCGGCAGGTTAGTTTTTCAAATTTCAGTGATCACGTTAAATCTATGCCCGCTTATATTACTTCCTCCGATACCGAAGTTATTTTGTACGTCAAACGACATACGAGTTATTACGAAAGAGCAATCAAATTATCGGTTGATTTGTTCCGGTTGCTTGCCAACGCTCCTTATATTCAATATGAAAATGGCGTTAAATTTATGAAAATAGTTTTTGCGGAACCAACTCTGTCTTGCGTTCAAGCAAAAGGCGTTTTCCGAATAACGCTGAATCCGCCTTTCGGCATGGATGAAAATTTTGCCTGTGTTTATGACAATAAAGAACTGTTAACGGTTTATACGCTGTCGACAAAGCTTGCGACATTGGCGAAATACTTAAACGGCAGTCTTGATGTTCCCTCAGAACGCGGTCTGCAAAAAGTGGAAAAGCTGATTTCAGTTATTACTCCGCATGTTGAACTTGAAGGCGATATCGCGTCATTCATGACCGACCTTAAGCACATTGAGGGTGAAACTAAAGTTGTTGTAAGGATTTATCCGTTCGAAACTGGATTGCAGTTCGAAATAGTGGCGTTGCCACATGACGGTTTCGCTTTTGTTCCAGGTAAAGGCAATTCCGATTTTGTTGCCCGCCTGCCGGAAGAAAACGTAGTTGTCTGTCGGAATTTTAAACAGGAAAAACACAATGCCAATGGCATAATGGATTTGATTGCGATTTTTAATCGCAATCCGGCGGATGATTGTTGCTGGAGCCTGGCTGAACCATTTGACGCGCTGGAGGCTCTGGCTGATTTGAAAGCGCATGAACATATTATTCTCGAGTGGCCGCAAGGCGAAACGCTGACCCTTCAAAAAGAGGTGGATGGCGCCAGTGTATTTCAATCAATTACCGCCGGTAAGAATGACTGGTTCTCGATTGCCGGCGAGCTTGAGCTGGATGAAGAAAGAGTGTTGACGATGCGTGAACTGCTGAAACTTTGGGGCGAAAAGCGGCAGCGTTTCATCCAGCTTTCAGATAAAACTTATATTGCGCTGTCCAGAAAACTCCAAAAAGCGTTGGAGGATATTTCCGCGGTAGAGCAGGGGGATTCAAAAACTGGCGGATTGCAAGTGCATAAACTCTCGCTGCCACTTTTGCAGGAACATTTTGAGGAGAGCAAATTTGATAACAAAACTGCCGATTGGCTTGCTGGATACCAGAAGATTCTTACTAAAACCATGCCGGTCCCAGCTGGTTTTACTGCCCAGTTGCGGGATTATCAGCATGACGGCGTACAATGGCTGATGCGACTTGCCGGAGCAAAACTCGGAGCTTTGCTGGCGGATGATATGGGTTTGGGAAAAACAGTGCAGGCCATTGCGCTGTTGCAACAACAACGCAAAAATGGTGCGGCTTTGATTGTCGCTCCCGCCTCTGTTTGTTTTAATTGGGCGGATGA
>JBAYVM010000236.1:0-5211 GCA_041674645.1 Victivallaceae bacterium
AGAAAACAGCCGGGTTCATACGGGCAGTCCCAGAAGCCGTTTGAGCCTTTGGTGGAGAAGAAGTACATCGTTGGATTCTGGTTTCTGGACAGAAAATCTTCCCAGTCTTCGTAGATGGTCAGTTCCAGGTATTGCCAGTAATCCATTCCTGAACGCTTTAAATATTTGTCTTCCAGTGAAAAGCCGAGCGGCTTAATCAGATGCAGACGGGTATTGGTGGAGACGCATAAGCGTCCGATATTACCGGTGTTCTGCGGTATTTCCGGGTGGACCAGAACTAAGTTAAATTGTTGCATTGTCATACTTATATTTCAGTTCGCTGTAAAATTAAATGTTTGCGCATTTGTCCGGTGACAAATGTTGCTCTTAAATAAACCATTTTCCGTCGCAAATTCAACCTGACAACTTATTAAATAGCGTTTTAAAGCTATTTTTGCACCTGGAGATAGTTGCGTTGGCGCGGTGTACTTTTTGCCGGATTTTGCTTGTATTAGCTGGTTGTGATGTTAAATTAAAATCTGTTTCAAAAAAACTGGAGGTAAACATATTTTGAGTATTTATTTGAGTTGTTTTAAAACAATGCGCCGCAGCCTTGCCGTTGTCTGTCTTGCTTGGTTTGCAATGTTCTTCTCTGGGTGCGATGATCTTCAGAATAATAGCCTCACGACTAAAGACATGGTTGACCATTTTGTAAAAAACGGGATTAAGGTAGAACAGATTCAACCGGTCAGGCCTGATGTGCTGAAGGCTACAGAGGCCGTAGCTGTAAAAATTTCCGGCACCGAGATTGGCATTTATAAATATAATATTGATGTCAAAAAGCAGCAGGAAAAAGTTGAACGGATTACTGATGAGGGTTTTGTTTATGTGCTGGGGCTAAAATATCCTGTCCTGGTGAAAGGTACTTTTGTGTTGATTGGAGTGGATACCAACCCGCAAAAAGACAAAATAATTGCCGCATTAAAAACGTTTAAATAAAAAAGTCCCGGGGTCGGGAAGCAATCTTTAACTGAAAAAAAGAAAGGGAAAGAGTATGTCTTGTTCTTGCAGCGAATGTAAAAAATATGTCTATTTCTTTGGAGGCAATGAATCCGAAGGAACAGCAGCCATGAAGGAATTACTTGGCGGAAAAGGCGCTAATCTGGCTGAAATGGCAACGCTTAATTTGCCGGTGCCTGCCGGTTTTACCATCACAACAGAGTGTTGCGTTGATTACTTTAAGAACGGAATGAAAAATCCGGCATCACTTGAAAAAGAAGTTCTTACCGCATTGGCCAGGGTTGAGAAAAAGATGGGAATGAAATTCGGCGATCCGAAGAACCCGTTGCTTGTCTCCTGCCGCTCCGGCGCCCGCAGTTCCATGCCGGGAATGATGGAAACGGTTCTTAATGTCGGTCTTTCCAGCAAAACGATTCCCGGCTTGATTAAGAAAACTAAAAATGAACGTTTTGTTTATGACGCGTATCGCCGTTTAATCATGATGTATTCTGATGTCGTGATGGAGAAATCTGAAGGAATTGAGCCTAAAGGTAAAGGCATCCGTAAGCTCCTCGACGAGCAGATGGAAAAATTGAAGCATGCGAAAAAATATAAATCAGATACCGACTTGCAGGTGGATGACCTGAAAAAACTTTGCGAAGATTTCAAACTTACAATCAAAACAGTGCTCAAAGTTGAGTTTCCTGATGATGCGATGAAACAGTTGTGGGGCGGTATTGCTGCTGTATTCAAGAGCTGGAATGGCAAGAAAGCTACTTCCTACCGCCGCATCGAAGGTATTCCTGACGAGTGGGGTACTGCGGTTAATGTTCAAAGCATGGTTTTCGGTAATATGGGCGACAGTTCCGCTACTGGCGTGGCTTTCACTCGTGACCCGGCTACCGGCGATGACAAGTTCTACGGCGAATGGCTGGTTAACGCTCAGGGCGAAGACGTGGTTGCCGGAACCCGCACTCCGAACCCGTTGAATGACTCGACCAAGAACGAGCAGAACAAACACCTTGAGTCAATGCAGACATCTCTGCCGAAAATCTATAAAGAACTTTGCGATATTCGCAGTACGCTCGAAAAGCATTATAAAGATATGCTTGATATCGAGTTCACCATTCAGGAAGACGTGCTGTACATGTTGCAGTGCCGCGTCGGCAAACGTACCGGCACCGCTGCTCTGAACATGGCGATGGATATGCTCAAGGAAAAACTTATCGACGAAGAAACTGCAGTAACCAGACTTTCTGCGGCGCAAATGGATGAATTGTTGCATCCGATTCTTAGTCCGGTTGAAGAAAAGAAAGCTAAACTGATTGCCAAAGGCTTGCCCGCCGGTCCTGGCGGCGCTGTCGGCAAAATCGTTTTCACCTCTGAAAAAGCTGTTGAATACGCTAAGAAAAATGTAAAAACTATTCTGGTGCGTGAAGAGACCAATCCGGAAGACGTTGAAGGCATGCGTGCCGCTGAAGGTATTCTGACTGCTCGCGGTGGAATGACCAGCCATGCCGCGCTGGTTTGCCGCGGCTGGGGAAAATGCTGTATCGTCGGAGCCGGTGCGCTCGATATTGATGATCATGCCGGTTACTGCAAAGTTGATGGAAAAACGTACAAAGAAGGCGATCTCATCAGCTTGAATGGTACGCTCGGTTATGCTTATGAAGGCGCTGTTGGAACGATGGATTCCAGCGAAAATCCGCGCTTCCAGAAATTCATGGCGATTGCTGATAAATTCCGCAAGCTGGGTGTTCGTGCCAATGCTGATACTCCGGAAGATGCCGCTCTGGCGCGCAGTTTCGGCGCTGAAGGTATCGGCCTGTTCCGTACAGAACATATGTTCTACGGTAAAAACAGCGAAAAGCCGCTCTTCTATCTGCGCAAAATGATCCTGAGCAATACTACCGAAGAACGCATTAAAGCTTTGAAAGAGTTGTTCCCGTTCGTCAAGAAAGATATTAAAAACACGCTCAAGGCGATGGACGGCATGCCGGTAACATTCCGTCTGCTCGATCCGCCGTTGCATGAATTCGTGCCGACGAAGGTTGAGGCGCAGAAAGAACTGGCCAATGAACTCGGGATTAAACTGGCTGATGTGCAGAAACGCGCTGATGCTCTGCATGAATCAAATCCGATGATGGGACATCGCGGAGTTCGTCTGGGAATCACCTATCCGGAAGTAAGCGAAATGCAGATTCGCGCCATCCTGGAAGCCTCTGCGGAATTGACTGCTGAAGGTAGCAAGAACAAGCCGGAAATCATGATTCCGGTTACTTGTGATGTGGCTGAACTGAAAGAGCAGAAAACCATTATCGCTGCGGTTGCTGAAGAAGTCAAGAAAAAATTCAAAGTGAAAAGCCTTGATTATCTGGTCGGTACTATGATTGAAATTCCGCGCGCCGCGTTGCTCGCTGAACAGATGGCGGAAGAAGCTGACTTCTTCTCATTCGGCACTAATGACTTGACGCAGATGACTTTTGGATTCAGTCGTGACGATATTGGCGGATTCCTGAGCGATTATCTCGACAAGAAGATTCTTGCCAGCGACCCGTTCCAGACTATTGATCAGGACGGCGTAGGTTATCTGATTAAACATGCCGTAAAATATGGTCGTCAGGCTAAAGAAAAGCTGAAGATTGGTATTTGCGGCGAACAGGGCGGAGAAGCCAAGTCGGTTGAATTCTGCCATAAGGCCGGACTCAACTATGTTTCCTGCAGTCCGTTCCGGGTGCCGATTGCCCGACTGGCAGCCGCTCAGTCTGCGATTAAAGATGCGAAAGCAACTAAAAAAGCGGCGGCTCCTGTAGCCCAGCCGGTTAAAAAGGTTGCGAAGAAAAAGTAAAAATTTCTCTGTTTTTCTGCGCTCCGGAATTTTTATTCCGGAGCTTTTTTGTTTTTGCGTCCGGTCAAGGGCGTACGCAGTCTTTTTGGGTGGAGAAATATTTTTCTCAATGAATATAAGGAAAATAATTTGACCAGACGGTAAAGCAAGGTAATATTTAAAAATGCTTATTACAGAACGAAGAAGACGGAGGTAAACAGTGAAGCATTATATTAAAATTCCAGTAAATCTTGGCGAACGCTCGTATGATATAATTATTGGTTCAGGTTTGATTAATAACTCAGAATCTTACTTGGAGTCTTTTGCCGGAGAAAAAAAATGTCTGACGGTGACTGACAGCAATGTCGGGCCGCTCTATGAACGGCATCTGCGCAAAATTTTAATCGCAACCGGAGCGGATAATTCCGATTTTATATTTCCTGCCGGCGAAGAGAATAAAACCATGGACACCATTACTGCCATCTGCCGGCAATGTGTGTTGCGCGGCCTCGACCGCAAATCGCTGATTATTGCCCTGGGTGGCGGCGTGTGCGGCGACATGGCGGGTTTTTCTGCCGCAGTATATATGCGCGGAATAGATTTTATTCAAATTCCCACTACCTTGCTGGCCGCGGTGGATTCCAGTGTCGGCGGCAAGACCGGAGTGGATTTGCCGGAAGGCAAAAATCTGGTTGGAGCGTTCTGGCAACCGAAACTGGTGTTGATGGATACTACAGTTTTGAACACTTTGCCGGAAAAAGAAATCCGTTGCGGTCTGGCGGAAGTGGTTAAATACGGCGTTATTATGGACAAAGATTTTTTTGCGAAACTGGAAAACAATGTTGACCGGATTAAAGCATTGGATTTGGAGTTTTACGCTGAAATAATTGCCCGTTGCTGCGAACTGAAAGCGCAGGTGGTGACGGAGGATGAACACGAAAATGGCATTCGGGCTATCCTGAATTACGGGCATACTTTTGGCCATGCGGTTGAACTGTTGTCTGATTTTAAAATGAGTCATGGCGAGGCTGTTGCTGTTGGCATGAACATGGCGATGAAACTTTCCGCTCTGACCGGAATGGTGTCAGAAAGCGAGGCGGCGCGGCAGAAAGAATTATTGCTCCGGCTGGGGTTGCCATGTTCAGTTCCGGCAAGTTACAAGCCGGATGAGATTCTGGCGGCAATGGGGCGCGACAAGAAAAAAGTTGGTTCCAAGCTGAAGCTGGTGCTCCCCGTTTCCATTGGTGAAGTTAAAGTAACCAATGATATTTCACATGAATTAATTCTTCAGGCAATCCGGTGCTGTTGTGACTGATCGCGAAGCCTACATTCTGCTCAATATGATTTCCGGTGTCGGCTACGCCCGGGTGCGGGCATTGCTGGACAGGTTTGGTTCTGCGGCTAAT
>JBAYVM010000237.1:0-5197 GCA_041674645.1 Victivallaceae bacterium
GGACGCCCTTTGAAGGTTTCAGAAACAACACGATTCTATTGTTACGGCATCTGCGATTTTACAAATAAAGTAGAAAAGTTTGCCGATGATGGAGACTATGTTAAGCTGAATGGTGAATTGGGATATTTCAATTATCATAGAACGCACAAGGCAAGTATATACCTTATCAATTTTGACAAGATCGTGATTGATGCCAAAAAGCGGCATCATGCTTTTTTTGAGAAATTGGGGATCAAATAAACCTCAAATAAAAACCGGGAACAATATAGATTCGGCAATTAAAAAAGTTGCATGCTTTGAGCTTGATATCCTATGCCAAACGCAATACTTTTAGTTGCCGAAGCAATAACAGATGCCTATGAAGAAAAAAGATATAGTAAAAACGACATTTTTTGAATATGAACTTATTACGCAAATAGGAGAAGGAGGCGCTGGAGTTGTTTTTAAGGCAGAACGGTGTTTCGATCGGATGTTGTTTGCAATTAAGTTTTTAACCAAAGGCCATGAAACAGGTAAATTTGCACGTTTTAAAAATGAATTTGCATATACATTAACCAATCAGCATAAGAATATTATACATGCCATCGATTCTGGTGTGTTCGAAGACAATTATTTTTATGTTATGCCATTTGCAGACAACTCCCTCAGGAGTGTAATTGGAGAAATATCTCCACGTGATGCTTATTTTCTATTTACCGATATTTTAGATGGATTATGTCAGCTCCACTCAGATAAGATCATTCATCGTGATTTGAAGCCGGAAAATATTCTCCTTTTTTCTGGCAACGCAGTAATTGCGGATTTAGGAATTGCACATTTTGAAGAACCTCTTGCGGAACCAGTAGAAACTCGCCCCGGAGAGAGGCTGGCGAACAATAAGTACGCCGCTCCAGAACAAAGAGAACGCAATTGCACATTCTCTCCAGCAACCGATATTTTTGCTCTAGGGTTAATTCTGAATGAGATTTTCACGAGTCAACTTGCGGTCGGAAAGGGATATCGAAAAATTGCTGATGTTGCGCCTGAATACGAATATTTGGACAAGGTTGTTGACAACTCAATTGCATTCTCCCCTGAAAAACGTTTTTCCAGTGCGAATGAGCTAAAAGAATATATTTCACAAAGTAAATATAATATTTCTTATATGATCCACGATTTGAGAAGCGCGGCAACTCATTTTCATATTGAAAGAATTTGTGTCCCTTTTCCTGGCCTAGAAAACAAAGTCATTACCGATAAAAAAATTATCATGCCTCGCTTTCTTGATCTCTTTCGACCTCCATTGATATTGGGAGGCTTTTACTGCACTGCATTGACCCGAGGAACTGAATGGGGTAATATCAGCAAGTTTCATATATCGGATGACCAGCAGATTTGCTATATTGATTTTTTTGAATGCGATATAAATAAGATATTTGTACATCGTGACCACAGAGATTATATATCTTTTATCTATCTTGAACTAAACCAGCAATCCCCCATTTCCTATTCAGAGGAATATATAGAAGAGCAAAAACGGAATACTTCACCACCCGACGTACGTGAAGAATATTATAAATATGAGGAGCGTTACTTATCTAGTTCAGAAGAAGATATCGGCTACTTCATTAATTCTGATGGTGTAAGGGAAAAAATCGATTCACAACAAAAGAGAACATGCGTGAGATTTCTTACCCCTTGGAATTTCATGATTCTTTCTTCACAGAACCCGGTATTTGATCAGCCATATTCATCTCAGGTAAAAAATATTCTCGATGATATATTGCGTGAGGAAAGTACAATAATGGATTTAGTTAATTTTATGAAAAAACTTCCTAAGCCTGATTTTTACAGACGCATTTGATTTTCCTTCCTTTGGGGGAGAAATCTGGTTTTTGGAAGTTCTTGGCCAAGGTGTTGGAGGCCGAGTTCGGTGATTTGGCGTCTTTGTGAGGCTTTGACCATTAACCGTAGTCGGACGAGCTAGGGTTCGACGAGGTTTTCGATGGTGTTTTAGTCTTCGTCTACGGCTTGGGAGATGGCTCCGATTCCGATGGGGCGGATGACTGCAGCGAGGTATTCGAGTACTCGTCGGTCGAGTTTGGTCAGGCCGAGTTCGTCGATGTTTTGGATTTGGGCCATTTCTGCGATTGCTTCCAGGGTGATGTCCTGCTGGAAGGAATACCGGGGTCGCGCTTTAGCTTTGGTGTTTTCGTGCGGAAAGTCTAGGGGAAAATAGTGTAGTGTTCTCGCTGCGAGGAGATTTATTGGGAATTTTCGTCCGAGACGGACTAGGCTACACCGGGAAAAACTTCATTTTTTTCATGCTCTTCATGATGAAAATTGTTTTTGCGGTTGCCGGTGTCAGATTTTTTTGTGTTTTCGTTGTGAAAGGCGGACAAGCCATCCCATCTTAATACTTTACACTTAATCACTTTTCCCGGACGCTAATTTCGGAAAACGACCTCGCAAGCGAGGTGGCCACACCGCCAGTCTCGGACTGGATAATATTCGGAAAACGACCTCGCAGAGCGAGGTCACTACACCAAACTGTTTTGACGGAGCAAAACCCTCCAGCCCCCATTATTCTTATTCAACAGCATAAAATTAATCCTGAAAGTTTCTGTTTCAAACCTAAACGGCAAGATAATCTGAAATGTACTTTTGAGGAGATAAATTCCAAGTATCTTACGGGGTCAAATATAATTTTCCATGCGGATTATGCTATTTCGTAGCCGCTGGTTTTCAGTCGTAGCCGCAAATCCTCTTTGTCAACGGCTTTAAGCATGGCTTCGTCCTGTTCAACCAGACCTTTTTCCAGCATTTCAAAGAGATGAGAATTGAGCATTTGCATACCCAGTTTCTGACCTGTTTGCATGATTGACGGAATCTGGAATATTTTATTTTCACGAATCAGGTTGGAAACCGCGGAATTAACCACTAAAATTTCCAGTGCGGCAATTCTGCCGCCGCCTTTCTTTTTCAGCAGGGTTTGAGCGACAACGCCTTTCAGCGATTCAGACAACATCGTCCGGATTTGCGCCTGCCGGTCGGCGGGGAACTGGTCAATAATGCGGCTGACCGTAGTCGGAGCGGTGGATGTGTGTAACGTTCCAAACACCAGATGCCCGGTTTCGGCGGTTTCAATGGCAATTTCAATTGTTTCCAGGTCGCGCATTTCACCGATAAGCACTATATCCGGATCTTCACGCAGAGCAGCGCGCAAAGCGGTTTTGAAACTTGAGGTGTGCCGGTTGATTTCCCGGTGATTGACCAGACAGTTTTTATTGGCATGAACAAATTCAACCGGGTCTTCAATCGTGATAATATGTTCGCTTCGGGTGGAGTTGATGTAATCAATCATGGCGGCGAGTGTGGTTGATTTTCCGCTGCCGGTCGGGCCGGTAACCAGCACCAGACCTTTGGAAAGACAGCACAAATCCTTCACTGACTTCGGCTATCCAAGTTGGTCGAAAGTGAGAATTTTAGCCGGAATCTGCCGGATTACCGAACCAACGCCGTGCAGGTCAACAAAAACATTTACCCGGAACCGTGCTTTACCGGCAATTTCATAAGCGAAATCGGTATCGTGGGAATCTTCAAACTGTTTGCGGTTGTATTCCGGCATAATCTCCAATACCAACGCTTTGATGGCGTCGGAATTGAGGGAATCATTCTCGGTTCGCATAATGCTGCCGTCGATACGATAAACCGCCGGATTGTCACTGCTGAGATGCAGGTCAGAAGCCCCCTGCTCCACCATAAATTCAAGATATACATCTATTGCCGCCATAATAATTCTCCACTGCTCAATTATTTTGTTTTCTCGTCAACTGTCCAGCCGGGAATGAAATTTCCGCCACCGCATGAAACGGCACAACAACAATGCGTTCATCGTCCGTTTTTATCATTAATTCCCGTCCGTGATCACTGCGGTCAACTTTCAACAACATGCCGGTAAGTTTTTTACCGGTAAGCAGTTCCACCGTCAATCCCATGCTGTCAACAATCAGCCGGTTGTAATCCATTTCCACCGCGCCGCTGATATTCAAACCCCAGGCGGCGGCTTGACGATAAAGTTCAGTGGTAGTATTAAGCCGTCCGCAAACAGTATTCAACAGGCTGAATAAAAGTTTTCGTCCCAGCTCGGGATTATCTGTCGTAAGTTTGCTGAACCGGTCGCGTTCAAGCGACAGCAACACCGTATCGGCCACTGCCACTGCTCCGGCGGTGCGAACATCACCGGTAATTACTGACAATTCACCAAAAACCCCGCCGCGGGAAAGTGTAAGCAGGGTGCGTTCGACATCTCCGACAATTCTGGTTGAAATGCGAACTTTGCCATCAACAATTACCAATAACCCGCCGCTGGAATCCCCTTCTTTAAAAACAGTTTCCCCGGTCTTTAATTCGATTCTGGTTGAAGCGTCTGACACTAATTTCAGTTCAATTTCTGTAAGTTCACTGAAAAGCGGAATGTCATTGCCTATTGCTTTAATCTGCTCCATGACTGCCGTTCCTTTCCGGCGCTGTCTCCAAACGCGCCGCCTGTGATAAAGATTGCGATATGAACAGCTAAAATATCCGTTGTAATCGTAAAATCAAGCGCGGGAAAAAATGCAGGATTGGATGCGGGAATTTATTCGCTTTCCGCTATCCATTTTTTCAGGGATTTCATGGCGAGAAAACTTTCAGTGGAGACGACGCCGTCAATTGTGGACATGGGGCCGCCGATAAAATCAATCAGGCCGTGTTTGACCGGCAGCCAGACTTCAACCATCAAATCATAGCGGCCAGTGGTAATATAGACCGACAACACGCCTTTGAGATTTGAAATCATTTCGGCAGTCCGGGTTAAATCCTTGCTGGCGGCAATTCTTACGCCAAGCAGAAAAAGTTGTTTTTCCGGCATAAGGTCAGGATTAATCAGTCCGGTTACCTTCAAGACGCTGGAGTCATTCAACTTCTTAATCCGGTTGCGCACGGTGCCTTCGGAAACAGAAAGCCGACGGGCGATTTCATTGTTATTCAACCGCCCGTCTTCATTCAACATTTCAATAATTTTAATGTCTATGTCATCCATCATGCTTCACTGTACACCATCCCGTGAGCTTCCGCAACTGCTTTATTCGTCAATTTTCCTAATTTGCAGTTCAAACCGGTACGAATCGGCAAATATTGCACTGCCTGCTCAATGCCTTTGTCAGCAATAATCAAC
>JBAYVM010000238.1:0-5181 GCA_041674645.1 Victivallaceae bacterium
TCGAGCCCGGACTGTGGTTTGCTCCAACCATCGTCGAACCGCATTGCCGGATTGCACAATGGGATTACGATATGCTGGCGAAAGGCGAATCCGGACATCCATGCCTCGGCTTCTCCTGCATGGGACGCTACGGCTTCCTGCTTGACCCGACTCAGGAAAAAGCCAGAAAATTTATTTTTGACACGTTCACCCGCTACGCCGACATGGGCTATAAATATTTTAAACTGGATTTCATGGGAACAACGCTGAACGCTAAAAAATTCGCCGACCAGTCGATTTCCCACAGTGAAATTCAACGGCTGATTGTTCAACCGGCATACGAAGCCGTTAAAGGCAAAGCCTCCATACTCGGCTGCAACTATCACTTTGAAGGCGGCAATAAATATGTGGACGCGGTCAGAGTTGGCGGCGATATTCACGCCCAATGGAACTCAATCAGACACAACACCGCGTCTGTCGCCGCACGTTTCTGGTGCAATAAAAAACTTTGGATTAATGATCCGGACTTCGCGCTCTGCCGCGGCTTCGACACGTCCAATGACCCGGACATGACCCGGTTGCTGCCCAGCCTGATTGGCATCAAACCGGACGACAAAGATTGCGCAATCTTCACCCGGCCGCTCGTTGATGTCAAACGCAAACAGTTGGAAATATTGCTCAGCATCGTGCTCTGCGCTGGCGGCGCGGTCAATCTTTCAGACAAAATGTATCAGCTCAATGAATCCGGTCTTGACCTGGCCAGACGCGCAGTCAGCGCCGCACAAGGCGAAGCCGCCATTCCGCTCGACCTGTTCCAGACTGAACTGCCCGCCTACTGGTTGCAGCAAGTAAAAAATTGCCGCCGGGTATTGCTGATTAACTGGAATGACAAACCAGCGGAACTGGTTTTCGACCTGAAAAAACACGGCATTGACAGCAATAATGCGGTAAATTTCTGGAACGACCAACCGGTTGCGGTTAAAAATGGACGAATTGAAGTAACTCTTGAGCCAAGAAGCTGTCTCTTCGCAGTCGTGCGCTAAGAGTATCTGCTCAGAGCCGCACCCGCGGCTCTGAACTTTGACGCAAAGCGAACTTTATTTCGTGGAATTCGTGAAATTCGTGGCGAAAAAGCGCTCCGCTTAATCGTGCCTTGCGGGCGTACTTAATCTCGCTCACTGCTCCTCGACTGCGTCGATTCCTAAGCTCGCGGGCTCGCGCTGCGAACCTGTTTTTTGACTTCAGAACGTTTTTCGACTAGCGCCGCCATTTCCTCCGGAGAGATTTCCTCGACGCGAATATTGTCAAAATAATAAACGCCGGGCGGCCAGTAAGCGTAAAACCGGACTTTCATTTTTTCCGTGCGCGGCATTCTGGCTGTGGGATTAAAGCCAATGGAAAATGTTTTCCATTCTTTTTCACTGCCGCCTTCCGGAACCAGCCGCGTCTGATAACTATCCGTATAGTATTTCCGGAGCGGATGAAACATAAATCCTTTTATCCAGATTATCGGCTGGAATTTGCCTTTGTAATCAACCGTCAACTTGTAATTCTGTCCCTTCTTGACCGGAATAAAATCTGAATCCAGCATAACGCCTTCATTGGAGGCAATAGTCGCCAATTCTTTTTTCGGATATTCCGGTTGCGGCTGCTTGGATTCCGGAGATTTTTTGCGTTGCTCCCACCAGTTTTTCGCCTGTATGCGGTCAACCCGCGAATCCATTTTCAGCACGCGCCCCCTGCCCGGTTCATCCACCCAGAACGAAGTCAAACCATCCGGCGTTTCCCAGTTTTCAGCGTTATCCTTGCCGGCGTCGAAATTGCCGTTCGGCAAAAGATTTTCTCCGCCGTGCAACCAGACTCCGGATAACATCGCCGCCAAAGTTAGTATAATTTCAAATCTCACTGCTGTTCCTCCGCGGGAATTCTGAACGCCCGTAAATACACAACGCACCATCCGGCAGTGTAAATCAGAAAAACGCTCATCACGCTGAAAAACACCTTCATATTCAGCTTGACCGGCTTCGATAAATTCGCATCCAACGTCAGCAAGCCGACGATAAATAAAAACAAAAACAGTCCAACTCCGAAACTGCACATCATCTTCCGTAATTTTGTCAGTGTGCGCGTCTTAGCTTCCGGCCTGAGCCAGTATTCCTTGTTCGGCAGATTGACCAGCCAGGCGGGCAATAAAAAAATCAGATGCGACGAGTAATAAATCACCAGAAACATAAAAATCTGCACTCCGGTCATCATTATGCAATTCGCATAATTTGATCCCCAACCGTTCGCCACGCCGCCAGCGCCAAAATGAATCGCCACCCGCGCCGGCAACAAAAACAGTGAAGTCACACCTAATACCACATTCGCGGCAAACACCATAAAAAATAACACCCGCATTTCCAGCCTCCTTTTTACCGTGCCTAATTTTTTACAACTATTCTCTAATCTTGAAATTTATCCAACAACGTCTCTGCAAGCAATCCTTTTGGAAGAGGTTTACTTGCTGCCGGAGCGCCTCTAATATCTAAAAACTTTAGCTTTTTCCCTGCAATTGGTTGCAAATTCAGTACCTTTGTTGACGCCAGAAAAAGTACCTCAATTGGAGCTTCCTGCAATGACGATATATTGTCAATATCAGTGCCGCCGATATTCAGAAACGAGAGAGGCATTTTTTTTACAAAGTTGAGATTTTTTATTTTAGTTTGACCAATGTCTAAAAATGTTAACTTTAATGACGATAATTCGGAAAGATTCTCCAAATCATCGCCTGCGACATTCAAAGAACTTAGCGGCATGTGCTTTAATAAACTACAGTTTTTAAACTGTGTATATGAAATATTTAATTCTGAAAGGTTCAATTTTTTTAATACAGAAAAATCTTTTATCGGAGTATGGGAAATGTTTAAGAACTTCAGATCCGGGCTTTTGGCTAATTCATCAATCGAATTGAATTCTGAGTTATTTGCTCTAACAAAGAACAACTCAGCCTTCTCAAAAAACGGTAGCGTCTTAATCCCGGTACAAGAAATATTAAGGAGTTCCAAAGGACACTGTTTGACACTTTCCAATGAAGCAACAGAAGTTTCGCTGATGTCAAGTAATTTAACTGGGCAATCCGCTATTGAATCAAGTTCAGATATTTTTGTTTTGCTGGCTCTCAATTCAACAAGCGGCATTTTTTTCAGCACGTTGATATTATCAACTTTGGCGCTGTTAATATTCAATATTTCCAACTTACAATTTCCAAGCGGAGATAAGTCTTTTATTCCAGTATTTTCTGCAATTAAAGTTTTTATTGAAGTATTCCTTAAAGCATCCAGAGAAGTAATGCCTGAGTTTGAAATTCTAAGGTATTCCAAACGTGGAAAATGAGGCAATTCGACAATTTCTGTATCTTTAGCTGAAAGCTTCTTTAAGTTTTTAAATTTGGGAAGTTTTTTTATTTTAGACGAATTAATATTCAACTCTTCAAGATTAGATCTTTCCAATTGAGAAATATCTGTTATTTCAGTATGGCTTAAGTCAAGCCTCCGAAGCGGTATTTGTAATAGAGGCGTCATGTCATTCGGAAGCTGACATCCCCATAATGACAAATCTTCAACACCAGCGCCAATCAGAAAAGCAAATGATTTTACGTTCATTCTACTCATCGTCAATTTCTTTAGTTCCGGCAAAAACAATTTTCCCGGCGATGCGGGAATATTACTGATGTTTATTTCCTGCAATTTGCTGTTGTTTATCGGAATAAGGTTTTGTACTGAAGTGTCAGATATATTTAAAGAAACTAAAGGCATATTTTTAAGACTGCCTATGTCTTTAATGGCATTACTGCTGGCATCTAATTTGGTAAGTTTAATGTTTTTCAGTTCAGATAAATCAGTCACTTTGCTTGATGATATGTTCAATTCGCGTAATTGAGAATTGGCAATTGGCGATAAATCTTCAACTTTAGTGCAGGAAATATCCAAATAAACCAATGGCATATTCTTTAAAGGTACAATTGACTGTATATTGGTTTTTGAAAGAATTAACACCTTTAATGGTAATTTCTCCAACGCACTTATATTGACGAGATTGCTTGATTCAGGACTTTGAATAGTTTTGCATAAATCAAAAACGAAAAGCTGAACGCTACGTTGAAAATTTACGCCTTCAATATTGCCAGATTTATCTTTTATAAATGAGTAGAATCCGTCCCATTCCGGATTATCCTGCTTCATTTTTTCATAAACAGAACTCCAGGATTTCAAAAAACTGGCATCTTGTGCCGCCAGTAGACCGGTAAAAGCCGTCAATGCAACCAATGCCATAAAAAACAACACACGCATTTCCAGCCTCCTTGTTTACCTATGGGCGGAAATTCTCCGGCCACAGAAAGTATGGGCCAAACTTCGGGCTCATGCGAAACTCTCCGCCTATTTCTTTTCCTTTGGCAGTGATATACGTTTTTCCATCTCTTACTTCAAGATAACCAGATCTGATTATTTCGTCTGCCAATTGAGCAGTTTTTACTCCGAGTTTATGCGCTAATTTTGAAGTAGTTAATTTGCCTAATGTAGTCTCTTCTGTTTCAGCAACTGCTTCAGCTTCCCGCTCAACGGTTTCAACGGAAATACGAATTTCATCGCTGACGCGAATAATGCGCTGTGCCTCTTCGTAAGCGTCCTTGTAAAGTTCAGGATCTTCATCGCGTCGAATGAGCACACCCATTTCATTATTGTTAATCTGACTGAAATCATATAAATTAAGGCTGGTGATAATGCAAAGAGTCTCATTAAGATAACACTTAGCATGAAGGTTCTTGCAATAGCTGGTTCTAAGATAGGTAAGCTCCCTTAGCCAATTAATTTCTTCAGGCTGCAATTCGCTTTTCCCATATACAACCCTTACATCTATTTTCAGTCGGTTTTTATCTTCCAACAATTCTTTGATCTTGTCATTAAGACGAAGGAACGGACTAATCAAAATAAGCCGGTCTTTAGCGCTCTTAACAAGTTCTTCAAGAAAGTAATTAGTTGCGCTAGTGTTCAGAAACTTTACCATTGTAACTCCCTATGTCGAAAATTAATAATTTAATAACACTCACTCTTTTGTATCTTTAGCAGTCGATATAATAGTATGCGATATTGGAGACTTCAAGCTTTTCAAATGTATGTATGAGCTGAAACTTTCCCTATATCGTTTTATCAAAAAATAAAA
>JBAYVM010000239.1:0-5168 GCA_041674645.1 Victivallaceae bacterium
ATTCCGTTCGACAAAGTTGAGGTTGTTCCCAAGCCGGCTATCTCAGTTTCGCTGGATAAAACATCAATTTTTAATTGGGCGGACAAAAAAGTTTTAATAGTAGAAGACGACCGGGTTAATTATATGTTGCTGGAAAAACTTTTTGAAAAAACCGGAGCAGAAATTTATCGTGCTGAAACCGCCCGGGAAGCGGTGGATAAAGGACTTGAATTGCCTGACCTTGACCTGATTCTGATGGATGTGCGCTTGCCGGACTTTACCGGCTGGGAAGCCGCTAAAAAGATAAAAAGCGTCAAGCCGGATATCCCTATTGTCGTGCAAACTGCCAATGCGATGCCGGAAGATAAAGAGAAAACTTTTGAATCCGGATGCGATGGTTATATTTCCAAACCAATATCCAGAAATATTTTTTACCAGACAATGGAACAATTTTTAAATAAATAATAAACCTTTTAACGTGAATAATTCCACTATGCAAAATGTGTATATTATGGACAATAACGAGCAGGCAAATAATAGTATCCCTGTTGATGAACGCGAAGTTCTTATCCAGGAGATTGCAGAACTGGAAGCCATACAAAGCCAATTAATCACGGCAAAGAACCATGCAGAACAAAGAGAAAATTTAGAATCGGCCTTTCTGGCTAATATGTCGCATGAAATCAGAACCCCGCTAAATGCTATTGTCGGTTTTTCTAATCTGCTTATTGCACAGGATATAAGCGAAGAAGAGCGGAAAAATTATGTCTATATTATTAATAAAAGTTCCAATCAACTGCTTAATTTAATCTCGGATATTATCGATATATCTAAAATTAAAAGTGAACAATTAAACATAAACGTTAAACAAACTTCAGCTGGCAAAGTACTGAAAAATATCTTTGAAGTATTCAGTAAACAAATGTCGCCGTCAGTAAAACTAATCATGAATACCCCCCGGGAATGCGCCGACGCAATTATTCTTGCAGATGATATCCGATTGGCTCAAATACTAAATAATTTGTTAAGTAATGCTCTGAAATTCACCGAAAATGGATCTATAGAATTTGGCTATAAAATACCGGACAACAACTTTATTGAATTTTATGTAAAGGACTCAGGCATTGGTATTTCAACTGAAAATCAAAAAATAATTTTTGACCGGTTCCGTCAGGCGGATGACCCTTATACCAAAAAAACCGGAGGCACCGGACTTGGACTGGCAATATGTAAGAATCTAGTTGAACTCATGAGCGGAAAAATACGCGTAGTTTCTGAATATGCCGTCGGCTCCGTATTTTACTTCACCCTGCCCTGCGTATCAATCGAAGAAACTGCATCCATGCAGCGCACCAATATTAATCTTAATCTAAATATCGCATCTCAAAAATATAAATGGACGGGCAAAAAAATCCTGCTGGTTGATGATACAAAAATCTGTTTAAAATACCTGCAAGCTCTGCTGAAAGATTCACAACTGCAAATGTTCTTCGCCGAATCAGCTCAGGAAGCTGTTTCGCGATTTACCGAAAACCCTGATATCGACATTATATTGATGGACATACAAATGCCAGGCGAAAACGGATTGGACGCAACTTTGAAAATAAAAAAAATACGCCCGGACGTGCCGGTCATCGCACAAACTGCGTATGCGTTTACTGATGATAAAAATAATTTTATTGCGGCCGGATGCAATGACTATATATCAAAACCCATCAACAGCGTTCAGCTTATGGAAAAAATTGACTTTTTCCTGTCTGCACATGAAACAACTTAAAAATATATGTTCCCGTTTTGCGCAGTTAATAAAAATAAGATATCATCTTTATTGATAATATCTTATAAGCGAAAAAATACGCGTTGACGCGAAAAAAGCAACCCTCGATGTGCCTGAAAATCCCAAACGGGCCCCGCCCAATCGCCGTCGGACGCAAACACTGGCTGTTAGCAGGAAATGAACCCGGCCAATATAGCGCCAACCTGCAAGGCCAACAACGTCAATTCCCGCGCCTGGATGGAAGACCAGCCTGCCCAGGCATCGACCACTTTTGCCGGATTAGTCAATAAACCTGTTTGTTATCCCGCCGGAATAATAAAACTAACTGCCTGTTGAATCACAGAAAAACAGGCGTTCAATTGGACACATGCGCTCACTCAAGTACGGAGCTCTGGTGCAACAAACAAGCAATACAAAAAGTTTATCCGTCAGAGGCGTGTCATCCGGGAGAACCGATAAAAACACTGACTATTTTATGACAGTTCTAAAACACAAAAATTAAAACCTGCCTCAGAAATTACTTGTTTTAATATTTTCAGCTCGTCTTGAAAAGCATAAAACCAGTGACATATTTAAAACTGTAGTTATGAAAGCAGCAAAACAATTCGGAGGAATTGCACAAATGCAGATTGAAATTAAACTCGTTCCAGCGGAAAAAAGTATTCTCGGATTTGACTACCTTTACCAGATGCATTCAGCATTGATGACCACACTCACCAGCCGGAATCCCGACCTGGCAAAAGACTTGCACGAAGGCAGTCATGAAAACCGCATGAAAATGTTCGTATTCTCTCCCCTCAACAGCACCCCAACGCCAAAACTCGTTCAGGTTGAAGGCGAAGAACGGAAACGCATGTTGCTCGGAGAAAAAATCTGGTTCCGAATCGCCTCCCCCTGGCCGGAATTTTTAAACTCTCTTGGCGAAAGCCTGCTGGTAGCCGGACAAATGAATATCGCTGGTAAAAATTTTAAAATCAGCGGTGTCAACATGATCGCGCCGCCGGAACTCAAAGAACAAATGGTCTGGCGTCCGTTCGGTCAATCCGCTTCAATTTGCACTCCGTGGAGTCCGCCGGATAACGGTAAAAAACTTTTTATCTATCCCGACAAGCCCATAGATAATTCGCCAACTTGCAGCGAACTGCTGGCAAACAATCTTTATCACAAGTTCAAACGGTTACAGGAAATCCGCCCGGATATCGCCGATGCCTGGCTCAAAAATTCCGGCATGAACGAATTGCCGTCAGAAAATGCGATTAACGTCGAATTTCTGCCGTCATCGCCAACTCAATCTTATAAAACTATCATGAACTACGGAAAAAATGCCGCAATCCGCTCCTGGCGTTGTCCGGTAAAAATCACCGCCCCCCTGCCCCTTCAAAGGTTGGTCTGGGCCGCCGGTCTCGGTTCAATGAACGCCCAAGGCTACGGCCTAATGCAGGAGGGAAAACAATGCAATTAACTGGACATCCCATTATTGATATTGGACTGGCTGTGGCATGTAACATTTCTCACAAAAAGAGTGTTACAGAGTTATCAGAAAAAGATTTACAAACTGCCAGTCAATGGTTTTTGTCAGAAATTGAACAACTTGAAAAACGTCACATCTTTTCATCATATTGGCAAAATAATCCATTTATGGGTAAAAATATTACTTCTAAAACAAAATATAAGCGAGAGTTGGCATTAATGGTCAATTCAACTGTAGATTCAACAAGCCACGCATGCCAGACTTGTGGCAAAAGTAAAAGTTTTATACCATTATCAAGAACGTGGTTCCCTCTTGGCGGAAGTGCTTCTACTGATCCGTGCACTTATCCCAATCTTGAGGGAAAACATTTATGTTTATCGTGTTGCAGAGCTAATGTTCTTGCAACAATGGGATGTCGTTTTGCTTCTGGCAAACCATTTTTAATTCATGTGAATGATCCTGAACTGATTATTGCCAGTGCAAACAGTGCATTTAATGCCATAAAAATGGCCTTGACTGCCGGTGGAGAAAATAATATTTCGGACAATGCGGTATCGAAGGGGCATTTAGGTCTTTTTGAAATTTTAACTAATTCTCCGCTATGGAATCCTTTGCTAACGGGTGGGTTTAATCGCATTCCCAAAGACGGAGCAACTGTTATTCAGTTTTCCAATAGTGGAACCGCCGCATATTTTTATCAACTTATTTTGCCTGCAAGAATATTAGAGTTTTTCACCAACATTAATGCGTCTGGAATAAGCAAAGAATTTGTAGATATTATTAGATGGTCTTCCAAAAATGATAATCCATCCATTCTTCACACTATTGAAACAGGAAAAAGTATTGCGCCTCTCTTATTTTATAAGTTAGATAAATCAAAACAACCAACCCTTTCAGAAAAGGAGATAACTTTAATGAAAGTATATGAAAGTGTCGCGATTAACAAACAAGAAAGATTCGAAGTCATTCAAGGATTTGCAAAACGAGTTTGTGACATGGACAAGCCTCATTTTGATTCATTCACTAAACAGCTTGCAAATATTAAAAAAAGAGAAACTTTGTTAGATTTACTAACAAAATTCTCCAAATCTTCATCTATAAATTTAACTATTTCCAATGATGTACTTAAAATGTTCTATATTGAGCCAACAACAGAAATAGCAAAAATGCTTTATCTGTTATGTATTGCAGAATCTAACAAAAAAAATTAAAACAGGAGTAACGACTATGACGCTTGCAATTAACTTTATTATTCATGGAGAAGCCGCTCGTTTTAACCGTGGCAAAAGCAATAGTGATGACTTTGACTTTAAATATATGAAAGGCCCTAAAGGCGAGATTGTGCCATATGTTAGCAGTCAATGCTTTAAACGTTATTGGCGGGAAGCAATAGAATGTGACAAAAGCCCGATAACCACAAATAAAAACCAAGCCTATACGTCTGGTAATCCAATCGAATATATTGATGATGATCTGTTTGGTTATATGATTGCAGGCGCTATTGAAGAAAACTCTAACGATGAAGAAAAAGTTTGGATTCCTGAAGATTTATTGGCGGCAAAAGTTGAATTATTAAAATTAGCAATCGTTGATTACGAAAAGTTTTTAAAGAAATTATCTGAGGATACCAAAGAACCTATGCCAATACTATATTCGCTCATTAAAGAGCTGAATATAGACGAATTAACAAATTATGATAATTGGTCAGCAGAAAAAGAAGATGAGTTTATTAGAGAACTTGTCTCGGTACTGGAAAGTGAAGATTTTGCTTCTAAAGTTTTCAAACAAAAAGCAAATAAAAAAAATCTTCAAACTTTTGAGAAAACGGTCGACCAAATTGAAAAATTCAAATTGGTTCTTGAAGTCTTGAAAAATCTAGGGTTAATAGAGTTTAAAAATAAAATTGCAACAACCAGACGGACAGCACCACTCCGTATGCAC
>JBAYVM010000240.1:0-5105 GCA_041674645.1 Victivallaceae bacterium
TACTTCAATGACAGTCAGCGTCAGGCGACTAAAGATGCGGGTAAGATTGCCGGACTGGAAGTCCTGCGTATTATTAATGAACCGACTGCGGCATCACTCGCATATGGTCTGGATAAGAAAACTGAAGAAACCGTTGCGGTCTATGACCTCGGCGGCGGAACCTTTGATATTTCAGTTCTCGAAATCGGCGACGGCGTATTTGAAGTAAAAGCCACCAACGGAGACACTCACCTCGGCGGCGATGACTTCGACCAGGTTTTGATTGACCATCTGGCGAATATGTTCCAGAAGGAAAATGGCGTTGACTTGAGAAAAGATCCGCAGGCGCTTCAGAGGCTGAAAGAAGCTTCAGAAAAAGCTAAATGCGAACTTTCCTCCAGCATGAGCACCGATGTAAACCTGCCGTTCATCACGATGAATCAGGACGGTCCGGTGCATATGAACATCACCGTTACTCGTGCTGAACTGGAAAAACTGTGTGACGGACTTCTGGAAAGAACCGTTATGCCGTGCAACAACTGTTTGAAAGATGCAGGCGTGACCGCTTCTGAAATAAAAGAAGTAATCATGGTTGGCGGTATGACCAGAATGCCTAAAGTGCAGGATAAAGCCAAACAGATTTTCGGAAAAGACACTCATAAAGGCGTTAATCCGGATGAAGTTGTGGCGGCCGGTGCGGCAATTCAAGGCGGCGTTCTCGGCGGACAGGTGGAAGATGTGGTATTGCTTGACGTTACCCCGCTTTCTCTGGGAATTGAAACTCTCGGCGGCGTGGCAACACGTTTGATTGAACGCAATACGACCATTCCGACCAGAAAGAGTGAAATATTCAGCACCGCATCTGACAGTCAACCTTCAGTGGATATTCATGTTCTGCAAGGTGAACGTGAGATGGCCAGTGCGAATAAAAGCATTGGACGTTTCCGTCTGGATGGCATTCCGCCAGCGCCGCGCGGAGTTCCGCAGGTTGAGGTTACTTTCGATATCGACGCCAACGGCATTCTGCATGTGACTGCAAAAGACCTTGGCACGGGCAAAGAACAGAAAATTACCATTACTGCCAATTCCGGACTAAGCGATCAGGAAGTTGAAAAGATGGTTAATGATGCGAAAGCTCATGCTGACGAGGATAAGAATGTCAAGGAAAAGATTGAAATCAAAAACAAAGCTGATTCCATGGTCTATCAGACTGAGAAACAGTTGAAAGAATATGGCGATAAAGTTGCCGGTGACATTAAAGAACCGGTGGAAAGCGGAATTGCCAAACTCAAAAAACAACTGGAAGCTGATGATACTCAAGCTATGAAAGCTACTATGGAAGAGCTCGAACAGCATCTGATGAAGTTTGGTCAGGAAATCTATTCGCATACTCAACAGCAGCAGGCGGCCGGACAACCTGGAGAAAGCCAACAGACTGACGGAGCTGAAAGTTCATCTGCCTCCGGCAGCAAAGACGATGACAATATCGTTGATGCCGAAGTTGTGGATGATGACAAATAATTAGTCGTCGTGACAGGCTGGATATAATTAGTATTCGGTCTGTCATTATATAAAAACCTTAATAATAAAAAACCTTTCACCAACAAAAGGAGCAAAGGAAAATGTCAAAAGTAAAAATCAAGCCGCTTAGTGACCGCGTACTGCTGGAATCATGTGAAGTGGCAGAACAAGTTAAAGGTGGTATCTTAATTCCTGATTCCGCAAAAGAAAAGCCCCAGGAATACAAAGTAGTTGCAATTGGCACCGGCAAAACCGATGACAATGGCAAAAAAATTCCGTTTGATATCAAGGTCGGTGATCTGGTTTTGACCAGTAAATACGGCGGCACTGAAGTCAAACACGAAGACAAAGAATACAAAATCGTCAGCGTTGATGATATTCTGGCCGTAATCGGTTAATTAACTAAAAACATTCAAGGAGATACTTAAAAATGGCAAAGCAGCTTTTATTTTCTGAAGAAGCCCGCCGTAGCGTGCTCGATGGCGTTATCCTGCTCAGCAAAGCAGTAAAAACTACCCTCGGCCCCAAAGGACGCAATGTCGTCATCGATAAAAAATTTGGTTCCCCGACCGTTACTAAAGACGGCGTAACCGTAGCCAAAGAAATTGAACTGGATTGCCCGTTTGCTAACATGGGCGCCCAGATGGTAAAAGAAGTTGCCAGCAAAACTTCTGACATTGCCGGTGATGGTACCACCACCGCAACTGTTTTGGCTGAATCAATCTACCGCGAAGGTTTGAAAAACGTTACCGCCGGCGCAAATCCGATGGAACTGAAACGCGGTATCGATAAGGCCGTTGAAGCAATGGTTGCGAAACTGGTAAAATTGAGCAAGAATGTTCATGACCGTGAACAGGTTGCTCAAGTTGCTACTATTTCCGCTAATGGCGATGCCACTATCGGTGAAATTATTGCTGAAGCAATGGATAAAGTAGGCAAAGACGGCACCATCACTGTTGAAGAAGCAAAAACCATTGAAACTACGCTTGACGTGGTTGAAGGTATGCAGTTCGACAAAGGTTACTTGTCTCCGTACTTCGTAACTGATACTGAAGCAATGGAAGTAAGCCTCGAAGATGCTTACATCCTGATTAACGAAAAGAAAATCAGCAGCTTGAATGACATGCTGCCGCTGCTTCAAATGGTTGCCAAAGAAGGCAAGCCCCTCCTCATTATCGCTGAAGATATTGAAGGCGAAGCACTGGCAACTCTGGTTATCAACAAAATGCGCGGAACGTTGAACGTTTGTGCTGTTAAGGCTCCTGGCTTCGGCGATCGCCGCAAAGCTATCCTGCAGGACATCGCTATTCTGACCGGCGGAACTTGCATCAGCGAAGACCTTGGCATCAAGCTCGAAAGCGTTACTTTGGACCAGCTCGGTAAAGCCAAACGCATTACAGTTGACAAAGAAAACACCACTATCGTTGAAGGCGCTGGCGCTCAAAGCGCAATTATCGGACGCGTCAATCAGATTCGCAAAGAAATCGAAGAAACTACTTCTGATTACGACCGCGAAAAACTTCAGGAACGTCTGGCCAAGCTGGCCGGCGGTGTTGCCGTCATTAATGTTGGCGCAGCCACTGAAACTGAAATGAAAGAAAAGAAAGCCCGCGTTGAAGATGCGTTGCATGCAACTCGCGCAGCCGTTGAAGAAGGTATTGTTCCGGGCGGCGGCGTGGCTCTGATCCGTGCTTCTAAAGCGCTCAAAGATTTGAAACTGTCAGGCGATGAAGCCATTGGCGCTAAGATTGTTGAACGCGCTATCGAAGAACCGCTCCGTCAGCTCGCCGCTAACGGCGGTTATGAAGGCAGCATCATCGTTCAAAAAGTAAAAGAACTGAAAGAAACTGAAGGTTTCGACGTGGCTACCGGCCAGTATGTTGACATGCTGAAATGCGGTATTCTCGATCCAACCAAGGTTACTCGTTCAGCTCTCCAGAACGCAGCTTCCATTTCCGGTCTGCTTCTGACTACCGAATGTCTCATTACCGACATCAAAGAAGCTAAAGAAGCTCCGATGCCTGGTGGTGGAATGGGCGGCATGGGCGGAATGGGTGGCATGGGCGGCATGATGTAATTCATCCGTTCAAGCTGACTTATATGCTTGTTAAGGCGCGGGTTTATCCCGCGCCTTTTTTTGTGCGCCATGTTTAATTTTTATGGCAGAGCCTATTGCCGTTACGGACGGTTATTTAAAAAAAAAACTTGAAAAACCACGGCGCAAGCGCCAGCTTACAACAAAGAATAATTGTCGATTATCACTCATTAAACGTGTCTGATTGAATGGCCGTTTTTTAAGATTAGTCTGTCCAGGCATCAACCAATTTTGTCGGATAGAGAAATTGATGCCGGATGCATCACACGTTTATATCCCGACAAAAATACAATGTTCGACCTCGGCGAGGTCGCAGATTTTTTGTCTGATTATTCTATAAACGTGTTATCCCGGCGGGATAATAAAACCAGAGTTCAGTTCAACAGGACATATATTCCTCAAGTACTGAGTTCTGGAACTTCAATCAGGTGCAACCAGCAAGATTATGCGTATGAGTGAAGATATTTTAGACTCTGAACACATGACCTGGTGGATTTTAGCTTGAGGCGAATTCAATTCTAATTTGTTGTTTCAATGTAACTCAGACACTCCTGTCTGAGATTAAGCAGGAAGAGGAAAAACAAAGCGGCACAGGAGCGCCGCAGCCCAAAGACGCTTCGCGTCAGAAGTTCCAGCGAAGCCGGTTAAGTTCAGACAAATTCATAAAAACGAGGCGCACCGGGAACTTTTTTGAGTTGAGTTCGCTCATAATTTAGAAAGTTTAGTCGCATCTTCAAATCCCGGAGAAAAGATTTTCACGCAACCGGGGCATGTGCTCAAAGACTTAACCGGCATTCCCGGATGCGTAACGATGTTGTTTTGTCCTGAAATTTTATTTTTGTGCTAAAAAAAACATAATAACACATGGTAAAGGCTTGCCTTTTTATCGTTATGTATTATATTTACGTAACGATAACAGGAGGTTGCAAATGGCAACAATACTTCAGCATGACAAACGCTCGGGGCTGACTTATGCCTATGAGTCGATTGCTTACTGGGATAAGAATAAGAAGCAATCACGCGCCAGGCGTACACTGATTGGACGTGTCAATCCTGAAAGTGGCGAGATTGAAGTTACCGATGGACGTGGTCGACGACGCTCTATTCAAACGCCTAAAACTCGGCAGTGGCCGCAGCTGCCGTCGCGACGTTTTTACGGGTGTACCTATCTACTGGATGAAATAGGTCGCAATCTTGGCCTTGATGATGATTTAAGGTGTTGTTTTCCAAACTCATACAAGCAAATCCTGTCCATAGCCTACTATCTGATTATGGAAGACGCGTCGCCGTTGTTTCGTTTTGAAAAATGGCACAAGTTACATAAACATCCTTGTGACCATGATATTTCTTCGCAACGCAGCAGTGAATTGTTTTCGTCTATTGACGAGGAAGCTCGTTATAAGTTTTTCCGCCTGTTGTCGAAGCGCCGTGCGGAAAAAGAATTCTGGGTGTACGACACCACCTCGATTTCAAGCTATTCTGAGCAGTTGAAGCAGGTCAAGCGAGGGCA
>JBAYVM010000241.1:0-5104 GCA_041674645.1 Victivallaceae bacterium
CGCGACATCATTAAGTTCATCACTGGCAATCACTTCCGCCAGATATTGTTGCCCATCATTAAATGTAACTTTTATTTTTATCGCCTGTCGGACAATGTGAGAATTCGTAACTACCAGTCCGCTCTCGTCGATAATGCTGCCACTGCCCAGCGAATATCCTTTCTGCTTGCCGATAATCAGTTCCTCCGGCGAAAAATTAAACATTCTTTCTGAGTCGGCTCCCAGCGACTGCCCCGGATAGGAATCCACAATTTTTTCCGTGCTCAGATTAACCACGCACGGCATTACTTTGGCCACCGCCTGAACGATTGGAGTTATGCGGTTTTTGCGTGAAGGCAATTCTACATTATCCGCCGCAAAAACATTGGCGGCAACGAATATTCCCATCAAAGAAATGTGCTTAATAACTTTTTTCAGACTTGACATAATATCTAACAGGTAAAATATTTTAATTTGTTTTTATATACTAATATTGCGGGGAGAGTTTTTCAAATGAATCGGTCAAAGGATGAACGTTTTTCTGAAAAGAGTTTGCAGTTTTTATGGAATTCCATTGATACGGGGAAGAAATATTCCCTCGAAGATAACCGTTCACTGGAAATTATTTCTCCCGGAACCTGGAATGGCGAAGCCGGACCGGATTTTTCCAATGCCCGTATCCGCATTGACGGCATCTCTTGCACCGGCGCAGTAGAAATTCATTTAAAGGCCTCCGACTGGTTCGCGCACGGCCATCAGCATGACCGCAATTACAATCAGGTTATTTTGCATGTTGTTGCAGAAAATGACCTTGACCAGAACCGGCGTGAACAGTTGCCGCCGATGCTGGTAATTAAAAAAAGCGCGGTTACCGCCGGGTTCCGCAAACTGAATTACGGAGACTGTTCAGCTTTTTTCAAAAACGCCGGAAATGAAAAAATCAAACGTTTGCTGACCGAAGCCGGACTGCACCGGTTTAATCTTAAAAAAAATCAGTTAATCCGGCAGATGCTGTTGGACGGCGCGGAAAAAAACTGTCTGCGCCAGATTTTCGACGCGGCTGGATACAAAAAGAACCGGAAAGAGTTTTTGGAATTGTTTGAACGTTATATGGAATATCCCGTAGACCTCAGACAAAAACACTATGAAGCGATTTTATGGGGAGAATCCGGCTTGCTGCCCGACCTCGCAGTAAGCAAACTATCTGAAGAAATGGAAGAGTTTGCCCGGCGGTTATGGGAAGAATGGTGGCAGATAAGACCCGCTGGCAAAGAGAGCATTAAATGGAAAAACAGCGGCGGCAGACCGGTTAATTCTCCTTGCCGGAGAATCGTTCTGCTCTGCCGGTTGCTGGAATTTTTCGGAGAAAAACCGTTAGCCCGGCTGGTAGAAATCCTCAACGTGCCAACGCCAGCCATAATTGCCGGCAAAATACTGAAAACGGTTCAGTTCAGCGACCCGTTGTGGAATAAATATTCTTCATTCACCACGAAAAATACCCGTCCGGCAGCCATTGGCGGAAAAAGCACCGCGGTGGAAATTGCGGTCAACGTGCTTCTACCTTCACTTGCCGCCTCCGCGGAAATCGGATTCTGGAACGATAAATCACCGGCAATAAAATCCTCCGCAGTAAAAATCTGGCTGGAGTTGCCGGCAATGCAGGAAAATATCATTATTAAAAATGCGCTCTCACGCTGGTTTGAAAACCCGGAAACCGGCCGCAAGTTGCTCAATACAGCCGCTGCCGGGCAAGGAGTGATTCATCTTTACCGGGAATTTTGCGAAAAATGCCAGGCGGACTGCAACTCCTGCCGCCTGGGAAATTCATTGACGTAATCAACTTCCGTGCAACCAAGTTGCCGGTCGCAGGAATATATACGATTGTCAATCTTATTGAGGCTACAAATAAGTATCTTTGAACTCTTTTACGAAATGCATATTTTTAGCTTCTGTTTTGTCGCCAACCGTTTCATCAAACTTATGAGCTTGAGCGTGACCGTCAACAAACAGATAATTCGAATTGTCAGCATGTCGCGTCTTGGCCATACCTCCCGCCCAATCATCGACCGGAGCATACCCGTCATAACCTTGATGTTCCAATGCCTCCTCTTTTTCTGCGGGATCGGTTAAATCTTCCCCACCGCGCTCACTGACAATAATATTTCGCGAAGTATTTTTGAGTTGACTGCTCTTTTTATCATAACCATACATACAATTGAACATATAGCTCTGACGGTTGTCTACATCGGCATCAAAACCAGCACGCACCGCGGGATCACTTGGGCATAACATGAATTTACGTTTCATGCCGAAAGGTTCCAAATATTGGAACCATCTAACCGGATCAGGTTCTCCGGAAATTCCTTCCTCGCCCCAGGTTCCACCGTGATGAATTGGAGGAAAATAAGAATTCCAGTCATTTCCGTAACCAGCCATGGAAATACCGCATTGTTTAAGATTGTTCATACATTGTATACTACGCGCCTTTTCACGAGCTTTGTTCAAGGCTGGCAGCAACATTCCAGCAAGAATCGCGATGATAGAAATCACGACGAGGAGTTCAATAAGGGTGAACCGATGTTTATTCATTTTAATCTGTCTCCATATAAAGTTGAAAAATAACTGGTCGCCAACAATTAAATCGTCTGCGACAAAAAAATTACAATCAACTGGCTGCTGGAGGCGCACGGGAAGAAAAAGACAGAATGGAACAGTTTTCACTGCTATGTTTAGGAGATAAATTGAACAGTGAATCGAAAAATTGTTCCGGGCATAATATTTTATCCGGACTGCAAAATTTCATAGCGCATGAACTGCATATCGAGCAGACATGCCCAGCCCAATTGTGCATATCCTCATGTCCGGAATCAACTATCACCGGAATATCTGCAACTGCATATTTTGACATAACATGTTCTGCTGCGCAGCATCCTCTATGAAATAACGGATGCACTAAATCACGACCGGCAAACAATGCCAGCGCCAACAGCAACATTACACATTCAAGTTTTTTCCACCGCTTATACATTTCATTTCCATAGATAAATAATACCAAGTATTACCAAAATGAATATAGAACTTCTGTCTCGGATTTTCCAGTGATTTTATAAATTTTTCGGTAAATTCAGGAGAGCGGAACTTTCACGTCAGCAATATCAGAGGCGTCAGTAAAAATCATCACCAGCCGGTCAATACCTAAAGCGCAACCGGCACATTCCGGCAAACCGTAATTGAGCGCCGCAAAAAATTCGGTTGGTTCCGGATAACGGCGCATACCGTTGGCTTCTCTATATTCCACGGTCATATCAAAACGCCGTTTCTGTTCAAGCGGATCAGTAAGTTCACTGTAAGCATTAGCCAGTTCCAGGCCGGCAATATACAATTCCCAGCGTTCGGCAACGGTCTGGTCTGTTTTTTTCAATCTTGCCAGCGAAGCGCGTTCCGCCGGATAATCCAGCAAAAAAGTCAAACGTTCGCGACCAAGCTCAGGTTCTATTTCGGTTACCATCAATTCATCAAAAACATCCTGTTTCATCGCCTCGGCGGCAGTGATGCCGGTATATTTCAGAAATGCCTCATTGACGGTGATGAGTTCAGGTTCAACCTCAAGATTAATCACACTGCCCTGATAAGTTATTTTACCATTACCGAACAGTTTCATGGCCGCGTGTTTAATAAATTCGGTGGTAAATTTGAGCAGAGTCATATAATCAGCAGCGGCCTGATACCATTCCAGCATGGTGAATTCCGGGCGGTGACGGCGGCCAAACTCCCCTTCCCTGAAACACGCTCCAATCTGGTAAATTTTATCGTATCCCGTGGACAGCAACGGCTTCATTTGCAATTCCGGGCTGGTACGGAGAAAACCATAATTGGCGGTAATCGATTCGATGAATTCTTCCGGCGCGGGAGATTTAATCAATACTGGAGTTTCAATTTCCAGAAAACCATGCGAGTCAAAATAGTTCCGGATAGAAGCAATAAGCCCGGCTCGTTGAACAAGCCGGGCCTTTATAGAATCTAACACTGCCACACTTTCCGGAACAGATTTAACCGCTCCGGATGCGCAGCAACGCTTATACTGAAGCTTTGCTGACACGGTCGGCATATTCGCCGGTCCTGGTATCAATTCTGACTACGTCGCCCTGATTAATGAAGAGCGGCACTTGAATTTCGTAGCCATTATCGATTTTTGCTGCTTTAAGCACATTAGTGGCAGTATCGCCTCTGGCGCCCGGCTCGGTATCAACAATCACTTTTTCAATAAAAGTTGGAAGCGTAATTTCAATCGGCTGACCGTTGAACAACAGGAACTGGCAAAGGCTGTTTTCAATCAAAAAATAGGCCTTTTTGCCGACAACGTCTTTGGTCAAATGCATTTCTTCGTAAGTTTCAGAATCGCTGAACACAAAACTGTCGCCATCAGCGTAGGAGTAATACATCTCACGTTCTTCGAGATTCGGCTTTTCCAGCTTGTCTGTCGGACGGTAGGTTTTGTCCATGCCGCCGCCAGTAATCATATTACGCAATTTGCAACGGTAAAGCGCAGTGCCTTTGCCCGGCTTGCAAAATTCAAACTCGGTAATCGCCCATGGCTGTCCGTCTATTTCTACTTTTAAACCTTTTTTTAAATCTGATGCGCTGTACATTGCGGCTTTCCTTATTTTAATTTTATATTTCAGTGCCGTTTAAAATATATCATAAATCGTTCTTTTCAAGCACGTCAGCCGTTTTTCTCCCTGAATCAAACCATCTCTGTCGCCAACAAATGAAATGAGTTATGTTTTCCCGCAACCGCAATTTGCAAAAGCCGCAACCCACCAATAGATTATCGTCCGAAACCATGAAGTACAGGATTTTTTAAAATCATGAAGAACTCAACCGGACGTTATATTCTGCTAATCACTCTTTGCGCCATTGGCGGCGGCTTGAGCGCAGTCATGTCCGGACTTGTCGGCATTTTTCGAGGCGCAGTTCTCGGCGGATTCCTCGCCGCGGCATTCCCCGCAATTGATTACCTGAAATCTAAAGGCAAATGCCAGTCTGTATGGACAAGCGCTTTTGTCGGCGCAATTTTCGGACTGCTGGCCGGACTGATAATTTGTCAAATCAAATCAACAATGTA
>JBAYVM010000242.1:0-5103 GCA_041674645.1 Victivallaceae bacterium
CAAGTGGTCTGCCTCTTCCGTGGTTTTGCAGACTGCCGCTTGTTCCAGCCACTCGCGATGACTTCCGTTAAGTTCAGGACAAACCATTCTGTTGTCGTGTCTGGCTCGTTGCCGCCAGTATTGACAGCACGAGCGAATCGCAATTCTGGCCGCCCAGTTGCCAAACGGAACCGTGCCGGAGTAGCCTTTCAGCGACTGGTAGGCTTGAACAAACACTTCGTGCGTTACGCCCGGAACGGCAATCTCCGGCACCCGCCGACCAACTATGGCATAGATATTTTCCTGATATTTATCAAGCAACTCTGCATAACGATTAATATCGCCCTGCAATACTGCCGCCGTGATTGCGGCATCTTCGTGCTTTTGCATATTAGACCTTAAGTTACAATTACCGTTTCATTATTATAGTTGCTTTGAGAAAACCAGAAGTTACATCCAGAACGAAAAAAAACTGAAACTAAAGCATAAATCAATAGAATGTCCGGGAAACTACGTCCAAGAACTCAGTAAAAGTGTTTAATTGAACGCCCGTTTTTTAGTCTTGCACTACAACTTATACGTTTCCGTCAAGAACGTTCGTACGCTCACAGGAATGCTGTGCGCAGGAAAAAAAGAACTTGAAAGTCAAGAAAAATCCGACTTCCAATTAAACACACGCTCTTGCTCAAGTATTGAGCTCTGACTTACAGTATTCTCAAGAATTGCGCAGGTTTACAACGCTGTAGAACGAGGCATCTGGATGAGTCCAGTAAAATTTCGGCGATTTTTAACAGAAGACCACATACGGCGTGGCTTTGGCGGCGATTTTTCCTTTTATGTCGATGTCCGGCAACTCGCGGATGGTGTGAAGCTGCCGGAGACGGACGATTTTTAATGCGCTTTCCGGGCCGATGCCGGGAACTCGCAATAATTCATCTTTGTCGGCTTTATTGAGATTTACCGGAAAAAATTCCGGATGCGCATCCGCCCAGACTTGTTTCGGGTCGCGGTCCAGCGGCAATTGCCCGGCGTGGTCGAAAACCAGCTCGTTTTTGGCAAAACCGTATTTGCGGAACAGAAAATCGCATTGGTAGAGTCGATGTTCCCGGGTCAAATGATCTTCGGGTTTGAGTGAAAAATTCTGTTCGCCGGGAATGTCTTTAGTTCCCAGCCCCGGTTGATAAGCGGAAAAATAGACACGCTCGAAATTCAGCCGGTTGTACACGGCATCGACATAACTGATAATTTCCCGGTCGGATTCGTCGGCGGCGCCGACAATAAACTGGGTGGTGCATTTTACCCGGGAAAACTTTTCGCCGCTGGCGGTCAAGCTGCTCATCAATTTTACCGGGCGGACGATATCTTCGTTGAAATCTTTAACATCCGACAGTTTTTTGAAATATTTTTCGCCTGGCGCTTCAAGATTCAGGGAAACCGCACTGGCCAGGCTGATTGCCTCCGCGACAGCGGCATCGGAGGCGCCGGGAATTATTTTCAAATGAACGTAACCTCTGAAATTGTATCTGTAACGCAACAACCTGACCGTTTTATTCAACAATTCCATGGTGTGGTCGGGAGTGCCAATTACGCCGGAACTTAAAAACAGCCCGAACACTTTCCGCTGACAGAAATATTCCATGAAAATTTTCGCCGTCTCTTCCGGCGTAAGCGTACAGCGGCGGGCGTTAGCGTCCGTGCGCAACGGACAGTATTTGCAGTCATTGGAGCAGCAACTGGACAACAACGTTTTCAACAGAACGCTGTAACCGCCGCGCGGCAGCGGAACCGGGTAGAGCCAATGACCTTTTCCATCGCGTTTGCGATGGTCATCTTTGCCGGTTCCGCAAGCACAAGCCAGATCGTATTGCGATGCTTCCGAGAGAATATCCAGTTTTTGCAGCGTATCCATTATTGTGTCAGCCAGTGTCGGTTTTACAGGTTATAAAAAAGGCGCCAATGTCAATAATATACAGGTTTCTGTAAAAAAACGAATGCTGCCAGCGTTAATAAACGGCCGATTTTTTTAACTCTTTCAGTTTTTGCGGAATACATTTGGGGGCGTTATTTGTCTGGTTTTACCTTGCGCCAACTCCATGCAGGCGCAAAATATTATATGCGGTCTGAAGGCTTAAACAGTTCCAGCAACCGGCGGGTTTGATTGGTAATCATCGCCAGAGTTTCGTGGAATCCCTTACTCTTCTTTCGCAACCGTTCATTCATGCGAACGACAGTGGAAGACAAAATTCCAAAAAACAAGCCTGTCTGCTCACTGGCGGGGGACAAGCGGCTGGTCAATAAGACGGGAATTACCATGATTTTCATATTTGAATTACGCCAGAATCATTTGTTCCAGTTCGATAGCTTGTCCTCCTTGTCTATTGGTTGAATGACTATAAGACAGGACAGTGTAAACTAAACGAAAACAGGCGAGTTGATTTTTAGTTGTAACCAATTGAAATAGAAAATTTCTGCCGTTCAGGCTATCCCCGATGCAAGCATACGGGGAATTAAGCCAGAACTTCCACATTCTTCGGACGGAACGAAAATTTATTTTGACACCTGCGATGCAGAGCATCGGAAATTAACCCATCTTTTGATTAAATGGAGCGCTTTCCTTTTTCAGGGGCTTTCGGTATCAGCGCATCAAGTTTTGAGCGCTGAGAGTCATTTATAGTATTATTGCCCAAGGCGATGCCATTAAATGTAACAATATTTTCTTTAATGGTTTGGCTGGCTTTGGCGATGGCGCGTTTATGTTTTTCAGATTCTGCTTTCTCGCGAGCTTCGGAAATTTTAATTTCTTCGAGCACGCGGTCAAGGGTTTTCTGGTCAAGCGATTGAACGCCAATGGTATTCAGCAATCGGTAGTACGCCAAATAATAGTTGCTTAATGACAATGCCCGGTCGATTTGCGTTTCTGCGGTTTCAAGTTCAAGCCGGTCTAATTCCAAGCTTGACAGCGCTCCGCCGGATTTATAATTTTGCTTGGCAATCTTGAGGTGGTCATTGTAGGCATTATACACTTTTTCATCAAGCTCAAACCGTTCTTTCACTTCCAGGATATTGGCATGTGCGATTCTGACTTGAGACATTACGCCGATAGACAGTGAAAGTGTTCTCATGGAAATTTCATCGACTTCTGAATCAATGGCACGGTAGGTGGCGATTTGTTGTGGCAGTTTCAGCAGATTGTAGGCTGCTCTGGCGCCGATTTCCATCCAGCTTTGGTTATAGAGATAAGAATTGCTGGAGTTTGTAAAATCGACAAATGCTTTAACGTTCGGGAACATCATCAGAATTGTTTTGCGAGCTTCAGTAACGGTAATGTTAGTCTGAATATCCAATTGGTACAGTTCCGGTCTTTCAATCAGTGCAATTTTTTCCAGCAGATTTATGTCAGGCAGGCTAACTACGCTTATCTGTTTAAGGCATGTGGTATCAACTTTGATTTCATTTATCGGCAGATAGCCCATCAGCGCCCGCAACTCAATACATGAGTTCTGGTAGCTGCGGCGATAAGCCATTAGCCGTTTTTCCAAGCGGATGAAACGTTTTCTTTCATCCAGCATACGCAACGGATCAAGCGATTTTGACTTTTCCAGCTCAGCAAAGGTATTTTCAACATTATGGCACTTGACGAGTAACTGTTCAGTAGTGTCGATTGCGTCTTGAGCGGCGGCTACCTGGAAATAAGTTCTGACCACATCCATAGTCAAATTTTGTGCCGCGCGTCTTTTCTGTTCCAATGCAACCAACGCCCGGTCTTCCGCTTGTGACGCATTCAGATAAGCCAGACCGAAGTCGAGTACGCTAAGCGCCATTTCGACTTTGAAATTATTTTCAGTTTTATCTGAACTTGTGCTTGCGGGGTAGGTTTGTGCTCCAGTTTGGATATTTTGGCTGCTTGAGCCGGGTTGTCCATTTCTGGATGTAACATCATCAGATATAGTTAAATCCGGAAGCATGCCCAGCATTTCGGCGGTAACTTTTTCTTGCGTTATGCGTTCTTTCAGTTCATAAACTTTCAAGTCAAGGTTCTGTCTTAATGCGACTTGAATACAAAGCGGCAAAGTGAATAATGCGCCTTTTTCAATAACTTTTTTGCTGATTGTGTCAAAATGTTTTCTTGCTTTTTCAACCCGTTGTTCTCGATAATACTCTGCGCTGTGACATCCCCAAAGTAGCACAGCTATGGAAAAAATTGCCAAGTACCTAAACGCTCTAAACATAGCATCCCCCGTTTTTTTTATCTGAACCTGAAAAATATAATAACGTTGCCAACTTTTATTCCTGTCCAGAATTATTTTTTCTTTCATTGCGCTGTAATACGCCAGCGTCAAGAAGTTTATCAATAAGATTCTGCATAGAATTAAACGCATTTAAGAACCCCTGTGGCGGCATGATAATCCGTTCATTACAAACAGCTTGAGGCTCTTTTTGGCTTTCAGCGTCGGGCTGAAGAGTAACGAAGTCAAATCTTACCATTCCACCAGCAAAATGAATCTGTCCGATACCGTCTGCGAAAATCTCTTTCTTACTATCCATAATTTTTTTAAACCTTTAATTATCTGCTATGGGGTTTCAAATAAATCAGTGCGAAACTCAGTATAAATACCATAAAAATATTAAATTGCAAATTATTGAAATGATATTGAAAAATTATTTTATATAATTTGTTAAGGACAACGTAAACTTAGGAAGTGCTTTGGGCCCTAATATTCCTGATAAAGTTGATCAGAAGAGTATTTAAGTTCTTTAATCAGATTAAGTTGAGCCTGCAAATCCGCAATTTCACGTCTCCAGAAGCTGTCGGTACCCCAATCTGGGAAGTTATGACGGAACTTATAGTCATCAATCTGGCGGCTGCACCAATCCAGGAAGTAAATAATTCGCATTGCCCGCAACGGCTCAATCAGGTTGATAGTATTACAGTCAAATTCCCGGATGCAGGAATAGCCGTCAACAATTAATGCAAACTCACGCCTGGAGTTTTGAATGTGTTCCGGTAGCAACAGCCACAAATCTTGAACCGGAGGACCTGTCATCATATCATCAAAGTCGATAATCATCAGGCCTTCGTCCGGACGGTCAAGAATATTGCCACAATGACAATCACCATGAATC
>JBAYVM010000243.1:0-5064 GCA_041674645.1 Victivallaceae bacterium
AGTGGCAAGGTATTCTTTAACGGATTCATTGTCGCTCCTTATGTTTTTTGATAAAAATAAAGGTGTCATGAATCCGTCTTTTTTCAAGTTTTTAGATTTCTATGGGATGACTGTGTTACAAAAACGGAAAATATTCTTCATTGCAACTGCGTGGTCACGCTTAACCAAATCACAATTCAGTTTAGTCACATTGCCATTTTCTTCCCAGGAATCATCAACAATCACCTTGAAAGGTATTTTTTTCAGTAAATCAAATATTTCAGGGTCAGCGCTAATGTTATTCCAGTCTTGAAAAATCAGACCATCAATATTCCGGGTTATATAATCCCGCAGGCACTGTTTGATTATCCGTGAATCGGAAAGGCTGTCGGCAATATAACTGACATAACCTGCATCCAGTAATTTCAAGGTTATGTTGCGAATTAAGCTGACCGAATTGTGCGGCCCGGAGAGCGACCAGAGAATGCCGATACTGTTGGTTTTGCCGCCGCGTAAACTCTGGGCAATAACATTCGGACGATAACCAAGCTTGGCGGCTACGGAACGTATTTCTCTCCGGCGACTCTCGCTAATCTCGGAATGATTGCGTAACGCCATCGAAACCGTCGCCGCGCTCACTCCGCAATGTTCAGCTATGTCTTTGATTCCTGCCATAATAAACAGCCTTGCAATTAATCAACTTAATCGTTTAAGTAGATTATACATTATGCTCTTTATTTTTGCAAGATTCTTTTTGTAATTTTTCTTTTTTTCTTTTTTCTGAGTAGGAATCAGTAGATATTTTTACAGAACCAGGTTTGCGAACATGGCATTTTTCTGATTAACAGCCGGGAACTGCCGCAAAATATTTGGCATGCAGTTCCGGCCGGTTTTAAAGTTAATCTTTCCAGATTGGTTCATTGCAAGTATTGCAGATTTTAGTCGGGCTTATCGCCATCAACCACATCGGCAACCATAATCCACAAGTAAGAATGGTGATCAACAGTTGTTTCCAGTGATCAATATTTTCGCAATGATAGCTGACTTCTTTATGGCAATTTTTACAATAGACGGTTGTTTGTTTTATCATAATTCGCCTCCATGGCGGAATAAATACAGTTTTAATATTTCAATCAGGCAATACCCAATAGAGAACAACTCCGATACGGAGTTTGTAGAGAAAAATATTCAAACCGTTGGAGGAGCTCTGGGGGCAGATGGCGGAAGATTTATTATTTTATCAGACCAGTCGCCGCCTGCCGGATAAAAAAAAGTCTCAGAGAAAAATTTCTCCTGCAAAATATCATCATGACAGAATGCATATCCGTCATCACGGGAAGCATTGCCTTTAAAATTTTGATTGCGTTTTCTGGCTGGCGCATCCGACAACACAACGGCGCTGGCGTTGACGGAAAAATAGACATCATTCCGTCCGGAATTATCCCCGCTGAAAGTTTTGCCATTATCTGCCAGAAACAGTCCGGCACAGGCAAAACATCCCAGCAAAAACGTAAATAAAATATAATGACGAAGCGCAGTTTTCATAGGTGACACCAATTTATTTTTCAGCTTATAGAATACAGTGTCAGCATGAAAAATTCAACTGGTCATCAGTTTAATTAAAAGCTTGCCGGTTGAAGCGAGTTCAACCGGCAGCCGGAAGTTAGAGTTTTGGATCAAGAGTTATTGGTCTGGTCGGAACAGTTATCTCCTGTCGCGCCGAATTCTTTCTTATCCAATCCTTGATTGTTTCACTCTGTTCAGAGGTCTTTGCGCCCATTTTTTCAATCATCTCACTTTTTGCCGCAAGTTCTTTGCTGGCATCTTCAAGCTTTTTAAGCATTTCCAGCCGCTCTCTGGCAAAATTGTCTTTCAGCAGATTGAGTTCAGATTCTTTCTGCTGTTTAAGTTCACTTGAAGTTTTTTCCAACATTTCAGTGAAACTTTTGCGTTGCTCAATCAGTTCGCTTTTCAGTTGATCAATATTTTTCTGATAATCTTTGCTACTGCGGTCAAGCGCCACAGTAAATTCTTGAAGTTTATTGTGCTGGCTTTTAACCATTTGCTCACGGTTGTGCAATTCATCCAACAGTTTTCTCTGATGTTCATCAAACTTCAATTCACGTTTCTTTTGCTCGGCCAACAATTTGCTGTGTTGTTCGGCGAGTTGGGTTTCACGTTTCTGCTGGTCATCAGTCATCTTTTTCTGCTGCTCGTCAATTTGCTGCTCGCGCTTGCGGAGTTCATCAACTAAATTTTTCTGCTGTTCGCAAATTACTGAGTCGCGTTTGCGCAGTTCATCAACCATTACGGTATTAGCTTGACTGATATGTCCGGTAATCGTCTGCTGTGATGCATTCAATTTTATCTGTTGCAACTGCATCATGTCGATAATCTGATTGCTTGTCACAATTGCGGTCGCCCCGAGCAAAACCAGCAGTGACAGCGCCAGCAGATACCAACGCATATTCTTTTTGGCCAAACGGTCATTCATGGATTTGCTGGCTTCCAGTTTTGAAGAAATGTTTTTCAACTCTTCTCCGAGCATCCGCCCAATTTCTTCTGCCTGCTTTCTGACAACCGGCGGCATAAGATCTGTCGATTCTCCTTCAGAAGTATTTTCAATCTCAGTTTTAGTTCCTGCCACTTCAGCTTGAACCGGATGAATTTTTGTCAGTTCAGCTTCTATTTCGAACGATGATTTGCCTGAATCGCGCATTTGAGCAATTTCCTTTAGTACTTGCAGTGATGTTTCAAAATAAACTTTACGCTTTCCTCTAACCTCGAATTCAATATACTGGGCGTAACGTGCCAGCCAGTCGTTAATGGTTGTTCTGGGAACCTCCAACGCCTTGGCCAGTTCAGAGATGACATAGTTTTTTCGGTCTTTCATGGAAATTTAAACCTCCTGACAGTTTATTCTGTTGTTGTTTGTTGCTTGCTCTTGTTAGAATTGAAAAATGTCTCAATCTGTTCAATATCTTTGATTACTTGTACTTTCAACTCTGACGGAGAAGAAAAGCAGCGTTCTTCACGCAGATATTCGTGAAATTCAATCTCCATCATTTTGCCGTAAATATTCCCGTAAAAGTTAATAATATGCACTTCCAGCCGGCCATTGGCGTCTTCCGGACGATTGTAAGTTGGAGAATTACCAATATTCACCGCCGCCAGCATCCGCCGGTCGTCAAAAACAGCAGTCGCCGCATAAACGCCAGCCGGCGGCATTACACCATAACTGACTTTTAAGTTTGCAGTCGGACTGCCAAGTTCACGCCCGGCAACGCTGTGTCCTTTTTCAACAATTCCACAAAGACTGTAAGGACGCCCCAACATTTTTTCCGCATTGTTCAGCAATCCGGAGGCAATGGCACGACGAATCGAGGTGCTGCTGACCGGCATGCCGTCAACCGCCAGTTCATCGACCGCTTGAAAAGCGAAATGTCCCTGGGCTGCGTAGTGTTCCAGAACTTCAATTCCGCCACTGCCGTTCGCCCCGAACCGCCAGTTGCTGCCAACGCAAATGCCTTTAATTTCCACACGGGGCGAATAAAGACAGTTGCGAATAAAGTCTTCTGGAGACTGCCGGGCAAAACTGGCGGAAAATGACAGCGTTACAACCGCTTCCGCGCCGTAATAATGCAATAAATCAATTCGTTTCCAGGGCGGAACCAGTAACGGCGGCGGATTTTCCGGACTGAGCACCTCTCTGGGATGCGGGTAGAAAGTTAACGCCACCGGCGTGGCATTATGCTCATCCGCCATCGCGGTCAGAGTTTTAATTAACAGTTGATGCCCGCAGTGAACGCCATCAAAAACTCCGATAGCAATGCAGGCACGAGTTATACCGTTTGACGCCAAAGCATCAAGCGAGGTTACGTTGACCGTTCTAAGTTGACCGCCCATATCTTCCAGTTCCGGCATTATAGTTTAATGAAGCAAAAGCTCTTATCGTCAATGTTTTATTATTGCAAAACAGCAAACTTAAAGTATATTTTCAATGCAAAAAATCAACCGTCATTTGTCCATCGCAGTGCATTTTGACAACGGAAATATCAGATTGGACATAAATAACAGACTTCCGATGCCGGTTTGCATCGGAATATACAGAAAAAAAGCGGTTGACTGAATGCCGCGCAAAAATGCAGACGGGACGAAATCCGGGCTGGAAAGGAAAAAATGAAAACAGTTTTATATCCGGGTAGCTTTGATCCGTTAACCAACGGACATCTTGATTTAATTGAGCGCGCCAGCCGACTGTTTAACCGGGTTATTGTCGGCGTGGCAATCAATCAGGAAAAAGCTCCATTATTTTCCGTGGCGGAACGGGTGGAAATCATCAAAGAATGTTGCAGCCATATTGACAATATTGAAGTTGTCACCTTCCAGGGCCTGCTGGTCAACGCAATTGAAAAATATAATGCCCATGCGGTTCTGCGGGGACTCCGGGCGTTTTCCGACTTTGAATATGAACTGCAAATGGCTCTAATGAACCGCAGTCTGAAAGAGGATTGTGAGACCATTTTCATGATGCCAACGCCGAACAACTCTTTTGTCAGCTCCCGTATGGTTAAAGAAGTAGCCAGTCTGGGCGGTGATTTTTCAAAATATGTTCCTGCTCTGGTTATTGAAATTCTCAACAAAAAAATTAAGGGATAATTGATGTTTAAAATTTCATTAGGCTTGCTGGAACGTCAGGATATTGATTTGGCGGGAGAAATTTCCCCGGCGTTCCTTGAATTTGAGAATACTGATGTAATGGCTTTAAACGATCCAATAAAATATGAACTCCACGCCTCATTGCTGAGCGGCGGAGTATTGGTCAATGGAAAATTTTCCACTTTTATCTCTTCCATTTGCGGCCGTTGCCTGAAACCGCTTCGGCAGGAAATGTCCAATGACCATGTCTGCATTTTCTTCGAAGACCTCCCGACGCATGAACTGGATATAACAGAAGATGTCCGGGCGGAAATCGTCATGAGCCTGCCCTTAAACTGTATTTGCGACGATGACTGCAAAGGACTTTGTTACAAATGCGGAGCAAACTTGAACGAATCGCCATGCGATTGTCGACGTAATGCAGGA
>JBAYVM010000244.1:0-5053 GCA_041674645.1 Victivallaceae bacterium
AAATGTCATGAATGAATATATAATAGTTGGTTTACTCGTAGCCGGGGCGTTGTTATACGTTATCCGCTTTATCACCAGAGTTGCTCGCGGCAAAGATACAGGCTGTTCCTGTTGCTCCGGTTCGTGCAACGCAGAACAAAGGACTAAGTGCGCCTCCGACAAAAAAGACAAGCCGGAACAATCTTAGAAGCTCAGTTCGCGTAGCAGAACATGAATAGTGTTACGCACCAAATTACCGCCGATAGAGGAATATTTTTGAATCCAGGCCGTGCCGGTGCGGCCGCTCCGGATTTGATTTCCGTAATCAAGCGTAATTTCTATCTGATAACATGTCGTCAGTGGCATAAAAGTTCCGTCGCCAGAAGGATAAACCATTATCGGCCCTTCAAAAACGTTGAGTAACGGCGACAGCGTAAACACCGCCGGCACAGAGTTAACCGCAGTAATTCTGCCGGAATAAATTTTAATTTCATCGCTCATGCTTACTTCCGCCTTGTCATTCAGTCTAATATCTTTTATTTCCTCCTCCTGAACATAGGCAAATACTTTCTGTCTGTCAGGGCAAAACACTTCACCGACCACTTCGCCTTTCTCCAGCCATTTACCGGACTTCAGATGCTGGTCGTACAATGAAAAAACGCCATCAACATTACTGGGCACGGACAACAAATCCTGTTTCCGGCAAAGCTCTTCAATCTGGGTTTTACTGCTCTCCCAGGCTTTGACCGCGACATTCACGCCCGCCAACAGTTCAGCGCTGCTTTGCGCCTGGTCAATCTGCAACCGGTCAATCTCTTTCTCCAGTAACGCCTCTTTCAAACGCCAGCCCAACACCGGGTTGCTTTGCGTCAGCAAACGTTGTCCTTTATGCACTGTCTGCCCGTCTTTAACCAACATCATTTCCAAAAATCCGCTAATTCTAGCGTAAATCATTTCTGATTCAACAGGTTTGACTTCACAAGGGAGCGAAATGCTCCATGGCAGAGGGATTATAAGCAGAAAGGCAATCATCCCCAACCCAGTCATCGAAAACAAGAAATTACGTCGTTTAATTTTCTGTTTAAACGCAATCAGCCGCTTAATTTCCCCAATCAGCGGTTTTATCACCAGCAGATAAACTTCCAGCATCAACAACACAATTCCGATTATTTTATTGAATTGATAATAAACAATCATAATAATCGAGGTGTAAAGGAAAAAGCGGTAAATGAAAGCCGATATGCCGTAAGCAATCAGAAAATGTTTATTCCATCCTCCAATCTCATCCGGCAGAGTATAGTCGATGCCAAACAGGTGTTTACGCCATATATACTGCACCCGTTCAATTCCACGCCGTTGTAAATTGTCAATATTCACAATATCCATCAACATGTAATAACCGTCATAACGGATGAACGGATTGCCGTTAATCAGCACAGTATTGATAATGCTGACCGCAAAAATATAATAGGCAATAGTATTGGTCAATCCTGGTGCGGAATTGGCCCATACCATTGCCGCCCCGCCGCCGATTATAATTTCACTGATAATTCCCGCGCTGTCAATTAAAAACCGTTTTTTGCGACTGGCAATCCGCCAGGCGTCAGTCAAATCAGTATAAAGCCGGGGAAAAAAAACGATGAAGGCAATCCCCATCTTTCGCACTCTGACACCACAAACTTTGGCCGCATAAGCATGAGAAAATTCATGAATTATTTTGATAACGATTACTGCGATGGAATAACGCATCAAGCCGGCAACGGAGATGGATTTAATAAACACGTCAGCCAATTTGTGCCATTTCACAATCAAGCTGACATATCCGGAAAAAGCAATCAAGCCTAATACCAGAAACGTCCATTTATTAAAAATAGCATTCATTATGCTGACAGTACGCGCGAGAAAACGGTCCGGACGCAGTAGTGGAATTTTAAAAAACAGATACGACGACAGCAAAATATCCCAAATCATTTTTCGGCGCGCTTCCTGAATCTTTTCCACTTTCTGATGAGTATGCTGATATACGGTATGCATTAAATTGCTGTTGTTCAAAAATGACAACACTTTCATCACGCGCTCTTTATCAACATTAATGCCAGAATCTTTTAATTTGCCGATAAATGTATCAACATCACTCACGCCATGAATCGCGCTGACAATCCGGTAATCTTCATCTGAAATCCGAAAATACGAGTCAGAAACCGGATCAAAAATCACCCAGGTCGGATTGCCTTCAGAATCATATTCGCCACGGAACAGCTCAATATCCCGGCGCAAACGGCCAACGTAAATCTTCGGCGGTTCCGCCGGATTTGGACTGGAGCTCTGATTTGATGTCATAATTTTAAACTGCGTTTATTTGAAAGTTTATTTTTATATTCTAATCCGATTATACCTTGCGCCACCACAGTACCAGATTCCGGAACAGATAATAACCCAGACTTACTTTGGCGCCGGAAATTCTAGCAATCCCGCGCATCCCGCAAATCAGCTCTTTCTGCCTGGAATCCAACTTCAGCCGAATCAAGTAACAATAAAGTTTGCGCTCTGTCAATACCGGCTTGGGACTGATAGAAATAATATCCCCGGTTAATGGCATTTCAGGCCGGGTGTGCAAATACAGTGTTGCCTGACAATTTTTGTTCAACACGGATGCGTTACGTTCATCCACTGAAATCAATGCAATCAAATTATCTGTCGCCAATACTTCAAACAATTTTTCGCCCGGACGCACCGCTTTTCCTTCCAATTTATCCGCATCTCCAATATCAAGCACGCCTGAAGTCTCAGACTTGACTAAACTCCGCCGTAAATACCATTCGTCCCGTTCAATGTCAATTGCAGCTTTCTCCTTTTGCAATTCCAATAACCGGACCTGACCGCGTTTGCTGATATCCTTGAATGATTGCTGCTTGACCATATCAAGTTGAGCTGAAATTTTATTAAATGCATTGCGAGTGCTGGCCAGATTAAATTGCCGCTCTTCCGTGTCGTACTTAAGAATGATTTCATCTTTTTTGACAAAATCACCGCTCTTGAAATAACATTTTTCCACTATCCCTTCAAACGGGGCATAACTGAAATTTTCTTTGTTAGGTATTATTTCAAATTCAGCGGCGACATTCTGCCTGACCGGAATTACTACCATAGCAATCAGAAACAACAACGCCAGCGCTACCAACACCCGTGACGGACTCAACATTTTTTTCCGGTTAATTACATTGCTAATGCTTCGCTTCTTCCTGTCGTATAAAATGTAAAATAACGATTCATTATAGTGCTGGCTTAACAGCGCCAGCAAAGCCGGAGCCACCGCAGCATTAGTCTTGTCTTCAAATTCTACAATCCAAAGCAAACAGTCGTCTTCACTGCCTCCGGCGGGAATTAACGGCACTAAAATAATGCGTTCCGAAGTTCTCTCCACATATTCCAACGCCTCAAAACAATCACTCTTGACATTTTTTTGTTCCAGCAGAGCTTTATCCAGCGGCGTTATTTTATTTATCCCGGTCAACGGACGGGTCAAGCTGACAATATAATTACTGAATTCAGAGTTACTGTTTACAGACGGCTGACCGGTGATGGCAATAATTTTAGGACTTCCTGAACGCATATCGACCAGCGTTGAACGGCTGTAATGCACCGCCAGCACACTGTTATTTACTACATGTGACGACCACTGCTGAAAGTTCTGTTTGTCAAATGCCTCATGTCCAAGCCGCAATAGTGCAGACAAAGCATTGACTTTGCCCTTCAGGTTCATAACCTCTTTTGCCGGATCGCTTTTTGTCGGCATTATTTATTCTCCGCTTTAACCGGCGCTGCTTTAATTGCGTCAGCAACGGTATTTCTTTTCATTAACTCTCCAGACATTCCGGCGGATAATGCTCCTTCGCGGTTGTCCAGCAATATTTTCAACTCAAAAGTCCGGCTTCCAGGATCAACATCGCCAGCTATTTCATAAACCTTGCCATTATGAACAGTTCCGGTTTCATCAATTTTTATCCACATCGCCTGCCCGACACTGACCAGTTTTTTTTCCTCTGACGGCAAATGCACTACCGCCAGCAACAGGTTGTCGTCGATAACATTCATCAACGGCTGTCCGCTACGGACATACTCATGTTCCTGCACAATTTTTTTTATCAAACGGCCTTTAAAAGGAGCTGAAATACGACATGCTTTTAATTCAATCTCTGCCAACTTCATATTCGCCACCGCAAACTCCAGCTTCGCCTTGCTGACCTGCAAATCCAATTCGCTCTTTTCCAGCTCCTGCCTGCCCTGAATGCCTTTCTCAAACATCTCCTGACTGCGTTTACAATTTTTGTCCGCAAAATCCATACTTGTGTTAGCTTCAAGATAAGCAGATTTTGCACGATCCAGCTTCTGGAGATAAATGCTGTCGTCCAACTCAATCAGCAACGCATTATCTTGAAACCGCTCACCTTCCTTGAACTTATAAGATTTGACCTGGGTATCAACGATAGACGAAATCACCGCCTGACGAAAGGGAAAAAGCACAGTTTTAACCGGCAATCCGGTGTAACCGGTCGAAACATCAATTTCTGCCGCCAAGCCGTTAACTCCACTTACCGCAACAAAAAACAGTAATAAAACTTTTAATATCACTCTTATCCTGAAAAAAATATTCATGCTCACTTCAGCTCCGGTTTTTATATTGAAAATCTAGCAAATATAACCTTAATCGAGTCATTTAACAATCCGCATTTTTCCATTTTCCCCGATTTAGTAAATTTCAGCAATCAGTTTAACCATTAACATAAAAAAACAAACGCCATCTTTCCCAGATGACGTTTATATTGGTTCATTGGCTGTTTCAGGCGGAGAATGTTAATTACGCAATGCAAATTTTCCAGTCATTGGAAGCGCTGCCGAATGCCTGCCAGTCAGTACCGCTTTCCCACATCCCGGTAAAACCGTCCTGCTTATTGCGCCAGAGAATATCACTAGTGCCGTTACCGTTGAAGTCGCCGACTCCGGCAATCTCCCAGTCTGCGCGGGGAACGTTGCCAAAATACGCCCAATTAGCGCCGCTTTCCCACATACCGGC
>JBAYVM010000245.1:0-5038 GCA_041674645.1 Victivallaceae bacterium
ACGCGGCTACACCGGACGGGTGTCCGGAAGATGATTGGTGTAGCGCTCTCGCTCTGCGAGAGGTTTTCCCGAAAATACCTGGCGTCCGAGACGGACGCGACTACACCGGACTTTGTCCGGAATATTAATACCTGGCGTCCGAGACGGACGCGACTACACCGGACTTTGTCCGGAATATTAATACTTGGCGTCCGAGACGGACGCGGCTACACCGGACGAGTGTCCGGAAGACGTTGAAAGTTTTACCTAACACTTAACACTTAATTTTTCTTGGTTAAAACAAAATCAAAGCGGCGCAGGGTCGCCGCAGTCCAAAGATTGCTACGCAATCAATCGCAAAATCTGCCAACTTTTCTTTTTTCGTGCTAATTCGTGAAATTCGTGGCTAAACCTATCTTCATTGCCGGAAATTGCCGGCGCCGGGCTGACGGTTCATATTATTCTGTTCAAATTTCCTATACTGTTCGAACTGTTCAGCGGTAAGAACATTTTTAATTTTCGCGATGGTATCCTGGCGGGTCTGAAAAAGTTTCTGCCGCAAGTCCTGCCGTTCTTCCGGTGATAAGTCTTCATTAGACAAGCTTTGCCGCAAAATTTTGCCTTTGTTGCGGGACTCTTCCAGTGCCTGGTGAACTTCTTTGACCTGTTTATCCGAAAGTTCCAGCTGGCGTTTCAGCATAAATTTCAACCTTTGCGGTTCAGGTGGTTTTGCTGGAGCCTCCAGAGCAGATGTGGCTGGTGTTTCCGCAACGGCAGTTTTAGTGGCAACCGCCTGAGCAGCAGTTGCGATTTTAGCGGCTTGCGCCCGGCGGTTTTTGTTGATTTTTAATATTCCAAAAATTAAAATTGTCAGCAATACAGCACAAAGAATAAGTAAAATTATCAACAGCTGTTTTTTTCTGCGAACCGGTTCCGGCGCAAACAATATTTTTTCCGGCGGCTTGATAGTTTGATTAGATTTTGAGTGCATTCCTGCAATATCCGGTTTCTGAATGTTTGTCACAGTTGCGTTCTCACTCCCGGACTGTCCGGGGAATTTTATATACTGAATCACTTCCTGCCAGTCGGGGAAACGTTTATTCCGGTCCTGATCCAACATTCTGGTAACCAGCGCCGAGGTGGACAGAGAAATTCCCGCCGAAGCATGAAGATCAGGGCGCGGCGCGAAAATATGTTGCGCGATAACTTCAACTGTAGCCGGAGCATTGAACGGCGGCTTGCCAGTAAGCATTTCACAAAGCACAATGCCGAGCGCGTAAATATCACAGCGGCAATCAATATCCGGCTCATTTACCGCCTGTTCCGGACTCATGTAATGCGGGGTACCAACAATTCCGGTTCCGGTGGTAATATTCGTCTGGGCGTTGCCGAATGTTCTGGCAATTCCCATGTCCAGCAGTTTAACCGCGCCGTCCGGGGTGAGCATAATATTCGCCGGTTTGATGTCTCGATGAATTATCTTGAATTTGCGCCAGGCATAATCCAGAGCAACCGCGACTTCTAACGTTATTTGCAACGCCTCCGGCTCCGGTACCGGCCCGGCTAACAGCCGTTGTTGCAGTGTTACCCCTTCAATAAACTCCATCGCCATATAATGAATGCCACTATCGCAACCGGCATGAAACGCGGTTACAATATTCGGATGCATCAGACTGCCGGAATTTTTTACTTCATTGAGAAAACGTTTCTGAAAAAGCGGAGTTTCCGCTAAATTTTCGCGCATGATTTTGAGCGCAACCTGACGCCCCATCGATTGCTGCTCAGCCAGCCACACTTCTCCCATGCCGCCGGAGCCAATACGTTCACGCAGAACAAAATCATCAAGCTGGATGCCCGATGCCAGTCGCGAATCGGGGATTTGCAATTTTTCGCCGCAAGCCGGACATGAATTATGCTCTCCGAACATCGTGGCTTCGGCTTCAAGTTTCTGGCTGCAATGCGGACATTTGAATTTAAGTGAGTTCATAACCTCTCTGAATAATAATAAGAACAAATATACCGGATTCATAACAACATGCAAATCGGAAGCAAAAAAATTGGAAAGAGAGGAGGGGAAGCAGGGTTCGGGATTCGGGGTTAGGGATTCAGGGGGGACAGCTTAAAAATTAACACCTACCACCTAATACATAATACTTAATACTTAATACTTAAATCAGCGCTCCGCTTAATCGTGCCTTATGGGCGTACTTAATACGCGTTCGCTGCTCCTCGACTGCGTCGATTCCTAAGCTCACGGGCTCGCGCTGCGAGCCTATGTCATCTTTTTGTGCTTTTCTTAACCTTTCCCCGCGAGCTCACGCGTGGTTACGAAAAGCTCCTGTCCGCGCTTCCGCGGACAGGAGCTGATGGGGGGATGGGATACTTATTATTTGCTTTTTCTTCCGGTTCTAGTCTGACGGGCAACGCGGGCGGTGGTGGTTTTTTCGCGCGTTTTGTTATTTTTTACCGCAGCAGTGCGTTCTCCGGTGACGGTTTTACCTTCCTGGTTCGTTTTGCTGTAATCGGTCGTAACGGTATGGCTGCCGTCTTCGTTTTTTGTTACCGTTGAGGTTGCTGTATTGTTAATCTTGTTCTTCTGTAACGTTTGACGCATCCTGATTATTACGGTTGCGTTGTTTTCTCTGTTGCATTCCCTGCTTTCTTTCCTGCTGTTCGCCACCCTGTCCTTGACGGTTTTTTATGTTGGATTTCAATTTTTCAATTTGTTCATCGGTCAGAATTGATTCCAGTTTTTTCCTGAAAGCTTCACGTTCTTTTCTCTGAGCTTTCAAAAGCGTCATCAGTTGTTTGGCTTTGGCATCATCGATACCCAATTCACTTTTTAACTTTTCAGCGATTTTTTTCTCCATGTTTTCGCGATTTTCGCCACCCTGTTCATTCCGTTTGAATCCCTGATTCTGGCTGGGCTGGTCACTGTTGCTGGTCGATTCGGCGATAGCCGATACGGTTGATACGGCGAACAATGCTACGACTGAGAGACCTGTAATTAATCTCTTTTTCATTTTTCATCTCCTGTTTAGGGTTGTGTTCTTTCGAATCGGTTACTTTCTATAAGGTATTACACATTCCGGTTGACAAATCTTACAGCAAATGATAGATTTCTTTAAAAAAGTGGAGAAATTTATATGATTGAGCAAGATAATATGCAGACGCGGAGAACTTTGCTGCAACGCATCGGAGATGTTGAGAATGCTCACGCCTGGTATGAATTTGTCTATTATTACCGCGGTTATATCTACAGTATTCTGAGAAAAATGCAAGTTTCGCATCATGACGCGGAAGAAATTGTACAACAGGTATTGCTGAAAGTATCTGACATTATAAAAACCTTCACCTATGACCCGGCGCGGGGCAGTTTTCGCGGCTATCTGGCCAGAATCACCGCGAATACCGCGAGAAACCATTTCCGCAGTCTGCGCCACGATGTCAGCTTGTCGGAAATGGATGACCATGACGAGATTCTTCAAGGAGCAACTGGAGAATCAGAACTGGACAAACTGGCGGAAGAGGAATGGACACGGCATTTATACCGGATTGCCTGGCGAAATGTTTCCACCGGATTCGGCGAAAAAGTGCGACAGACTTGGGAAATGCTCTACGAAGGAAAAGGCGTGGAAACAATCGCCACCGCGCTCGAACTGACAGAAAGCACTATTTATGTTTATAAAAAACGGGTGCAGGAAAAACTCGAACACGAGCTGAAACGGCTTAAAGTTGAACTGGGCTAATCTGTTTACTCGCTGACGACAGGCGCGGCGACTGCGGGTTTGCGATGAATGTTCAGCCAGCGGCGATGCGCCCACAACCATTGTTCCGGCTGTTGACTAATCATCTTTTCCAAGGCGGTAGTGTACATCTGAGTAACTGTCAGGATATCTTTTTCCTTATCGTCTGTCGGTTCATATTTAATCAAATCGGACACGACGAATTCGAAATGGAAGTTATCATCCAGGCGGCGGGTAAGCATCGGTACAATCGGCACTCCGGTTTTCAAATGCAACAACGCCGGAGAAGTGTGGGTGCGGCAGGGCTGACCGAAAAATACCGTTTCCATGCCTTCATTGGAGCCGGCATGCTGGTCGGCGAGAATCGCGATGGTTTTCTTTTCTTTCAACGCCTTGAGCAATCCCCGGATACCGCCGGACTTGTTGACCATTTTATGAATGTCACTGGTTCGACTGCGCAGAATATATTCGCCAATTAACGGATTCCCGAACGGGCGCATCACAGAAACCATCGGGATGCCGGTATAAGTTGCCCAGGCGGTTCCAGCCACTTCCCAATTACCATAGTGGGCGGTTACAATAATAACATTGCAGTTGCCGCCATCGCGCGAAAGCGCCTCTTTAATCGTTGACTCACTGCCGCTGACCGACATCTTGTCGACGGAGAATTCCTGATCCATCTTGAAGATTTCCACCAGCAGCATGGAAAAACTCATGAAAGACTTAAATGCCATTGCTCGTCCTTCAACTTCATCTTTAGCCACGCCGGCATGAATCAGATGTTTGATTGTGCGTTCGCGGTGTTTGCGGTCAATAGAAAAAAAGCCTTTAAATACCTGACGGCTGATAGCATAACCTACTTTTAACGGCAACAGGCGGACAAATTTATAAAAGAGCCAGAACGGAATGAATTCTGACCAAATTCTGAACACGCCTTTTACTTTCTTTTTTTTCTTTAACTTCTCAGACATTATTTTTATCCTTCGCGGAACTCTGGCGGAAAAACAGGCAAAGTCGCATTTGAAAACAAATTTAAAAATATTCAGCATAAGACACTTAATCCCGGTAATATATGCTTTGATTAAGATAAAAGCAAGAAAAGAGAAGTCAGAAGTCAGAAGTCAGAAGCCAGGAGTGGATGGCATGTCAGCCTCTGAATGGTTTCGCTCCGTCGAAACCAGGTTCCACAGGAACATCTAGCCGGAATCGGGTCGGAGCGCTCCGCTTAATCGTGACTTTGGGGCGTACCTGATATTCCCGTTGCTGGGGGGGGCTGCTCCTCGATGACGGCGATTGCTAAGCTCACGGGCTCG
>JBAYVM010000246.1:0-5037 GCA_041674645.1 Victivallaceae bacterium
AATGGAACGCAACATCCGGAGCCGTTCTGGTTTTTGTTGCCAATCTTGTTGGGTGGCGCGATGCCATGGCTGTTATTCGCGTCGTGTGCATTTATTGCATTCAAAACATATTTTCGCGATTTGATGAGCAATTCATTAATTCGTTTCGCGTGTTGCTGGCTGATTTTTCCGTTTCTGTTTTTTTCCGCCAGCAGCGGTAAACTGGCGACCTATATTCTGCCGTGTTATGCGCCACTGGCAATTATCCTGGCTGTCGGTTTGCTGAGTTATTTCAGAAACAACAATCGCCAGGTATTTGATGTTACTGCGAAAATATTGTTCTGGCTGTTAATTGCCGCAGGCACAGGATTTGTCTGCGCTCAAATTATTGCCGACTGCGGCGTGTATAGAGGTTTGTATCTGCCGAATGAACGCTGGAAATGGTTGCTGGCCGCTGGCGCGACGCTGGTGTGGTGCACGTTTCTCCGGAAAGCGTTTAAAAGCCGGGAATACCGGGTGAAGCTGGTTTGCATGATTGTTGGTCCAGTCGCAGTTTTTGCGGCGGCGAATTGTGTTATTCCGTACAGAGTTCTGGAAGGCAAGGCGCAGGGGTTGTTTCTAGCTCAATTCAAAGACATGGTCAAGCCGGATATGCTTGTGGTGGCGCATCCGAATGTCATGCACGCAGTGGCGTGGGAATATAAACATAACGATATTTTATTCTATACGCATGGCGGAGAGTTGGAATACGGGTTAAAGTATAATGACTCGAAACATCGTATAATTTCAAATGAGCAGTTTCTGGAGTTGCTCAAAAAGACTCCAAAGGGTAAAATTATTTATATTATGCGGGGTGATTTTAGAGAAGGAGTCCCGCAGGCGGATTTTGAAGTTTACAAACATGAAATTATGTTTTCGCATTTTTAGAAGGAATAATGATTTGAAAAAATCTCTTTTATTTAAACAGTTTTTGAAGAATCCAAATAAAATTGGGTCTTTGTATCCATCGTCGTCGGCCTTGTGTCGGGCAATGATCAGCGGAATTGATATTGAATCCGCGGCTCATGTTGTTGAACTCGGCCCCGGCACTGGAGTAATTACGCTGGAAATTCTTACCTCAGTTAACCATCAAACCAATTTTATCGCGATTGAACTGGATACTCACATTTACGACGCGTTTAAAAAGCACTGGCCGTTTGTGAAAATCTACAATGACAGCGCCGGAAATCTGTCCGCCATACTTGAGCAGGAAAAAATTTCGCATGTTGATGCGATTGTGTCAGGCTTACCGTGGGCGGCTTTCCCGGACAGTTTACAAATTCAGATTCTGGAAGAAGTGATAAAGAATCTCAGCCCGGGCGGATATTTTACCACGTTTGCGTATGTTCAGGGGATGTTGCTGCCCGCCGCCAGACGCTTTAGAAAATTACTGAAACGCAGTTTTTCCTGTGTGGAAACCTCGCCAATTGTCTGGAATAATATCCCGCCGGCGTTTGTTTATCGTTGCCGGAAATAGTTTGATATGAATTTTGTGTCTGTTTAAAAAAACGGCAAAATTATATGGAAAAAAACAAGAAAAAAATGCGTCGATTGGGCTGTCTGACTTTAAGCCTGTCACATATTCTGGCGATTGGATTTACGATTGCCGTTATGCTGGCGTACTGGTATATTCCGGCATGGCTGGGCGGTAAACTGTTGCCGCGACTGGCGGCGCTGGCCGGAATTAACGGCATCAGCGCTCAGGTGCGTGAACTTGGATTTACCGGCGCGGAATTTGAAAAAGTACAACTAAAGCTGGATGGCAGCCGGGTCGTTTCGGCGGATTCAATCCGAGTTGGCTATCAACTTCCGCTATGGCCGTTTCGCCACGGCATAAAAATCAACGCCCTGGAAATCAGCGGCGCCAGAATTAGAGTTATACGCGAAGGAAAAGTCTGGATTATCCCCGGCATTTATCCGGAACTTTTTAAGCAGAAACCGGTTGCCGGCGCTGGAACGCCTGTTCCTAAATCACCAAATCCTTCTCCAGATAAAATTGATTTGAAAAATTTCACGCTAAAACGTTGTGTATTACTGGCACAAATCGGCAAAGAACGTCTGGAATTTCCATTCTCGGTCAGAATGAATAATCAAGATGTTAATGACCGGAAAATTACGGCTTCATGTAAGTTGCAATGCGAGGGCGATGTTTTGCGCGCTAAAGTTCAATGGTATCCCAAGAGCGGACGTTTTGAACTTAAATTTAACGGCGAATTCAATTTTGAAAATTATTTATTGCTACTTCCGCCGGGGGCCGCAAAAATTGATGCGGATACAGCGTTTGCCGGAGATTTTTTCGGAGATATGGATTTATCCGGAATAAAAAAGTTTGCGGGAACGATGAATTTTTCCGGTCTGCATGTGAACTTTTCCGGAATGAAGTTAGAGAATCAAAGCAAGGACACCACGGCGGTTATTATGGTTAAAGGTTCCAGCAGCGGAGTTGAATATTCATTGTCCGGTTTTAACTTGTCCGGACCGTTGACGCTGCCGCTGGATAAAATTTCCGGCAGTTGTTCATGGAACCGCGAAACGGTTAAAGGGCAGGGGAATATCATAAGCCGGGTTGATGCCAATAATAAACAGCTATTGAAATTGAAATCAGATTTGCCGTTCGTACAGCGTTATGATTTTAACTGGAACCGGTTGGCGCAACAGGGACGATGGACTTATTCGGCTGATTTGCTCCCGCCAGTCGGAAGTAAAAGCGTGGAAGCCGGAATCGGAACCGGAAGGTTGCGGTTCAAAGCTTTGAAGTTTGACGGCTCCGGCGGGATTGATTTAAAACATGACCTGATGACAGCTAAAATGTCCGCCGGAGTTGCAAGCGCGATTGGTTGGCAGGCGGGAAAGATGGAGGCGGAAGTGAATATGCCGGTTGCTGGAATAACGCTGGAAAAAACGAATAATCTGTGGCGGGGAAACGTTAATTTTGACGCGGAAAGCCTGAAAATGGCCAGTCTGCAACTCAAGACCGGAAAACTGAAAGTTGATTTGCCGTTGCGACTTAATGTTGCTGTTCCCGGCAGGGACGGGGTGATTCAATGGCAACGCATCAGTATTCAAGACAAACCGTTGTTGGATATTGACCTCGCGGTAAAAAATACTGAATCCGGCTATGCGGTTGACGGAAAATTGAAACCATTGATTTTTCCTGACGCAGTTCTGGATTGTCAGGGCGGATTGCAGATGCGACCGGTCATGCTGGGCAATGTCGCGTTGCATCTGGAAAAATACACTTTGCCGGAAGCGTTCTCGCTGGAACAGTATTTCCCTAAATTAACGGGAATGAGCTTTGGCGGTATTATTGAAGGCGGTTGCGAGTACAAATTTTCTCCGGCAGGCGGCGTTGGCAAGGCAAGTTTCAGTATCGCAGAAGGTAAATTCAACAGCGCTCCGATGAACCTGACCGTGGAAGGCATTAATGGGAAAATAGTTTTTCCCGGTCTGCCGGAATTGCGAACTATGCCGTTGCAAATACTCAACTGTAAATCTTTGCGGGCCGGTACGGTGAATATTGCTGATTTGAACGCGGAATATCAAATCGAACCGGGAAATGCGTTGCTGCTGGAAAATTTCTCCGCCAACTGGTGCGGCGGTAGAATTTATACTCAGGCACTGCGTATTGCTCCGGGACAGAAAAATTTGAAAGCCGTGATATATTGTGATGGAATTATTTTATCCCGGCTGATTGGCGAGGCGGGAATTGCTCAGGCGGTCGGTGATGGAACGGTTCAAGGGCGTCTGCCGGTAAATATCGGCCCGGAAGGAATTATTCTTGAACCTGGATATTTGTATTCCGAGCCCGGTGATGAACATAATCTCCGGGTAAAAGGCATGGAGAAAATGCTCGACGGATTGCCAGCTGATTCCGCGCAGTTCAGTCAGATGGATATCGCTACTGAAGCCTTGAAAGATTTTGATTACGAATGGGTTAAAATTAATTTTTCCACGATTGGCGATGCTTTGAGATTGGAAATGCAACTGAATGGACGCCCGGCAAAACCGTTGCCGTTCAAATATGACAGCCAGCGCGGAGGTTTCCTCCGGGTGAAAGGAGAAAGTGTAAAGTTCCAGGGAATCAGGCTTAATATCAATACGAACATTCCGCTTAACCGGATGTTGAAATTTAATGAGAACGTAAAAAAACTTTTCGGAGGTAAAAAACCATGAAAACAAAACTGTTGGTGACATTACTGCCGGTAATGATTTGGGGGTGTTCTACCAGTCATCAAATCGATTCCCGCAGTGATTTAAACGTCAAGCCGATTGAAATCAAACCCATTCACATCACCATTGATATTAATGTCAAGGTGGACCGCGCACTCGATGATTTCTTCGATGATGTCGATAGCGCAAAAACAACTAAAGCCCCGGAACCTACCAAAACGCCGGAAGCTGTGAAAGCCATGGAACCGATTAAAACTCCTGAACCAGCCAAAGCGCCGGAAACAGTAAAGCCTCAAGCGCAGGAAACTAAATAAAACAGAAAGGACACCGAAAATGAAAAACACTCTTAAAAGTAACGTCATGGTAAAAATTTTGTGCGTTGGTTTGTTGTTTGCCGGAGTTTTTAGCCTGAACGCTCAAACCGCGAGCGAGCTTAAAGCCAGAATGAAAGACCGTCTGCCAGCAATAGAAAAACTTAAAAATTCAGGTGCGCTCGGCGAAAATAATCAGGGCTATCTGCAAGTAAGAAAGAATGAAGGCGACGCGCAAAGCATTGCCAATGCCGAAAACGGTGACCGCCAGAAAGTCTATAAGGCCATCGCCGCCAAAAACCGCACGACTGCGGAACTGGTCGGCAAACGCCGCGCATTGCAAATCATTGAACACGGGCAGAAAAATCAATGGTTCCAGAACAGTCGCGGCGAATGGTACCAGAAAAAATAATCCGGTGTAGCCGCGTCCGTCTCGGACGAGATATTTTTTCCCCGGTGTAGCCGCGTCCGTCTCGGACGAGATATTTTTTCCCCGGTGTAGCCGCGTCCGTCTCGGACGAGATATTTTTTCCCCGGT
>JBAYVM010000247.1:0-5021 GCA_041674645.1 Victivallaceae bacterium
CGCCGGATTTTCCGCGCACAACGATTGGGTCATAAACGGATGTTTTTTTACGTTCAAGCCGCGGAATTTCAACTTGTTGGCCAGGCTGTCAATCTCGCAGCCTTGACCGCGCAACCACAGTGGCGGACGCTGCTGGAACCAGCGAATCAATTCACGATGATTTACGCCCGGCGGCAATAACTGATAAGTCCATTCCGGCAACAGTCCTTCCAGACTGACTCCGGTTTTACCTTTCATGCCGATAGCGGCGGCCAGTAATTCAATCACTCCCGGCGCCAGTTCTTCCAGCGCACTGGAACGACTCAAACCGGCGCGGCGTAAATCGCTGAGGTCAAACTGTAATTGGTCTTCCCAGATTACCGACACTTCCGGCAATGGACGGCGTTCCAGAATAAACGCGCCGAGAAACAGCGCGGCGAACGTTTTCCAACTTATTTCCGGCACCTGGCTGCGATTTTCATCCAGTTCCACTGGTCTGGTTTCCAGCAGTTGCAATATTTCCGGACGTACCAGCCGCCGCAACGCGCCCCACCAACGGAAAACTGAAAACACGGCCTCGCTAATCAGTTGTTTATCCTGAGAACTGTATTGGCGGTTGGAGCGCAGAAACGCGGAAAGCATTCTGTCCACCGGGCGGTGTTCATGAAAAACTGACTGAAACGCTCCGTACAATGCGTCGATGCAGGCTTCCGCCTGAAATTTTAGTGTCGATTCCTGTAACATTTATATTTTTGCCTTTTTTTTGCTTAGGAACTGTCACAAAATAACTTGTGTTTTTCTCTGTTCTTTCGGATGCTTTTTGTGCCGCTTTTTTGTTACATACCGCTGGTATGCTTCGCTCAAGCAACCCAAAAATCAACTCTAAATTACTATCGAAAACTAAACACGTTATTTCGTTCCAATTCCTTATAAACAGTTTAACCGCGGTTTAAATTTTTAACGGAGTCAGGGAATATTTTTCTCTGACTTGATTGACGAACTGCCATAGCGCCGAGTCGCGGTGAAGCAGTTTTACCAGTTTCGACGCACTCAATCCGAGCGTTTCCGCAGCCGGTTTGGTCTGAAAACCGCATTCCGCCAACTGGTCGATAATTTGCGCCGCCCACAACGGATATTCCGGATTATTGACGCTCAACTCCAGCGTTTCAGGAATTTGCGCGGGAGTTATCCGGAATTTGAACGCAATCGCCAGACGGAGTTTTTTCAGCGCTTCGTGGCGGTTTTTATGTTGACTTCTGCCGGAACAATCGGTCGCGGTTATTCCTGACGGCAGATGCCGCACCCGGACGGCGCTGGAAGTTTTGTTGCGTTTCTGCCCACCGTTGCCGGAGCCTTTGAAAAAATCGAACTCGCAGGTTTTTGACAACGTGTCATCGCTTGCGGCGAGCCAGTCATTCCGATCTGCGGAAAAATCAAATATTTCTTCCATGACCGTTATTCCTTCGCCGCCGGAAGCCGCGCGTTGATTCAACCTTGAAACGCTTTGCCCACGGCGGTTTTGGCGGCTTCAGTTATTTTATCCCATTGGCGGTTGATGATATATTCGTTGTTCAAAATGCAATCCAGAGTTACCGCACAAACTTGTGGAATTTTCATGTATTCGCCGATTTTTTCCAGCACAATTCCGCCTTTCGGGAAAACGTCTATCGGCAGGTGTTCAAACGGTTCGAGAATTGACTTCAAATGTTCCGCTCCGCCGGAGGTTTCCGCCGGGAAAAACTGAAAATCAACACAGCCGTTCATCAAAATATTCTGAATGTCGGTCGGAGTGGCGGCGCCCGGCGCAAAGGCAATTTTTTTCTTGTTGGCAGTGGCGATAGTTTCAATATTCACGCCCGGCGCGGTGGCGAATTTGGCTTTGCAGTCAGTGGCGCGCAATAATTGATCGCTGTTGAGAATGCTGGCGGCGCCAATGAAAAAATCGGGAAATTCTCCGGCAATCGCCCGGATGGCTTTGCTGTCGCTATGCCGGCGGAACGCAATTGCCATTACCGGCAGACCGCCCTTAATCAGCGCTTCACAAACTTTCAACGCATCGTTCGAGTCAATATCTTTAATCTTAAGTAAAGGTATTACTTTATATCTCCCCAACGCTGTAAACATAAATATGACCTTTCTCTTTGTTTTTTATTTTGTCCTTTTTATTATAGAGGCTATAATAACTAATTCAAAACGTTAATCAAAAAATGTTTTCAAATACAAGGAGCCGGACATATAATGAAAGTACTCGTAGTAGGCAGCGGCGGCAGGGAGCATGTGCTGTGCTGGAAGCTCAAACAGAGCCCGAAAGTGGATAAAATTTTTTGCGCCCCCGGCAATGCCGGCATCGCCAGCGTCGCTGAATGCGTTGATATTCCAGTTTCCGAACTGGACAAGCTGGCGGATTTTGCCGTGAACAACGGTATCGGATTCACGGTAATCGGTCCGGAAGCTCCGCTTTGCGACGGCGTGGTCAATGTTTTCAAGCAGCGCGGACTCAAAGTTTTTGGTCCGGACAAGACCGCTGCTCAGCTCGAAGGCAGCAAAGATTTTGCCAAGAATTTTATGTTGAAATATAATATTCCCACCGCGAAATCCGGAACGTTCACCAATCCCGCTGATGCCGCCGCTTATATCACCGCGGAATTCAACGCCGGAGAAAAGGGTATTGTCGTTAAAGCTGACGGACTCGCCGCCGGCAAAGGCGTTCTGGTCGCGTCCGATGCCCAAAGTGCGATTGATTTTGTCAAAACCTGTTTCGATGGCGCGTTCGGCGCATCCGGCAGCAAAGTGCTGATTGAAGAGTGTCTTTTCGGCGAAGAAGCTTCCATTCTGGCGCTGACTGACGGCAAAGTAATTGTTCCGCTCGTTACTTCTCAAGACCATAAACGCGTTTATGACGGCGACTTGGGGCCGAATACCGGCGGCATGGGTGCATACTCGCCGGCGCCGGTTGCTGACGCGGCGATTATGGCCAAAGTAAAAACAGAAGTTCTGGACAATTTCCTGAGAGGCATTAAGCAGGAAGGGCTTGATTTTCACGGCTTGCTGTTCGTGGGCATTATGGTTACGGACAAAGGACCAAAAGTGCTGGAATTCAATGTCCGTTTCGGCGATCCGGAAGTTCAGGCGGTAATGTGCCGCTTTGAAGGCGATTTGCTCGATGTCATGTTGAAAACCGCTGAAGGCAGATTATCCGAGGCGGAATTGCTTTGGTCGGATGAATCGGCGGTCTGCGTCGTCATGGCCTCCGGCGGCTATCCCGAAACTTATCAGAAAGGATTTCCCATTTCCGGGCTTGATGAGGCGGAAAAAGAAGGCGCAGTCGTGTTTCATGCCGGAACCGCATTCAAATCCAGAGCCGTTGTTAATACCGGCGGCCGGGTGCTTGGCGTTACTGCTCGCGGCAAAACTATCCGCGAAGCCATTGACAAAGCCTACCGGGCGGCAGCGAAAATCTCCTGGCAGGATTGTTTCTGCCGCAAAGACATTGGTTATCGCGCTCTGCAACGTGAAAATAAATAACCCGCCATCAAGGATTCGGGGTTGATATTAGCTATTGAATGATTATTTTATTTAAAAACAACGGAGATGTTAACATGAAAAAAGTTTTAGTCATTGCCTTCACCGCCGCCGCCGCTTTAGCCATAACCGGTTGCAGCAGCGTCCAAACCACGAACAAACTTAACGGCCTCAGTATTGCCTCTCAACCCAAAACCCAGACTGTCGCTCACGTCAACGCCAATATTTCCGGCCTCTATCTGTTCAGCGTCATTCCGTTGATTTCCGGAAGCGCCAACAGTCCGGGAAAAGCTGCGTTATTCAGCGATACCGTAACGCTTGAAAACTGTATGTTGATGATGACCAAGCAAATACGCATGATGCCGGCGACCAGGATTTCTGACGTTCAGTCCAAAATAGAAAATACCTGGAATTGGTATTCTTTCTTTTTCTGGACTCGCAATGTTCAGATTTCCGCGAATGCATTGCGTTCAAACTCTGCCGCCGTCGGCCCGGTTGCCGCTCCAATGCCTCAGCCAGTTCCAATGGCTCAGCCCGCTCCAATGCCTGAACTGGTCAAATAACTCTCAACTGACCGTATAACTGTTACGCAAGTCAATTTCACAAAAGTTGACTTGCGTTTTTCATTTTTTCCCGGAGCACTGACTGAACTGTTTTTTTCAATTCATGAAATAATATTGATTTTTGTTTGAAAAGTATGTTTGTCTTTACTATTGTTTAACCTGTGCAGAAACTTTCAGGAGGATACAGGTGAGTGGACAACAGCTTATAAAATGGCAAAAGCCTATGGTCAAGGTGCTTTATGCACTGATACCGGCAATTCTGGCTTCAATTTACTTTTTTGGCTGGCGCAGCGTTGGTATGCTTATCGTTGTCAACATAACGGCATTTATCTGCGAATATTGTTTTGCCAGATATTATAAGGACCAGGTTACTTCAGCAGTGTTTGTTTCGGGAACATTGTTTGCTCTGATTCTACCGCCCGGCCTGCCTTACTGGATGGCGGCGATAGGGATAGCGTTTGGAATTGTTTTCGGTAAAATGGTATTTGGCGGCTTCGGAAGAAATGTTTTCAATCCTGCAATTGCTGGTCGGGCATTCATTTATATCAATTTTACGTCGCAAATGAACGGGCGTTGGCTGGAGCCATTTTCGTCTAAATTTGGTGGTTTTACGCACTATGCGACGGATGCGGTATGCGGCGCCACGCCGATGCAAATACTGAAAACCGGCGGCAGTGTACCGCTGGCAGATTTATTTTGGGGAAATACCGGCGGCTGTTTCGGAGAAACCAGCGCCGCGTTGCTGATTGTCGGGGGGATTTATCTGTTGTGGACGAAAACCGCCAATTACCGGTTGACAATTTCCTGCCTGGCGGGGATGGGTTTATTGCAGGCAATGCTTTATTATGGTGGCGTTAAGGTGGCGCTGCCGCCGCTTGAGGCCGCGCTCAGCGGGGGATTTGTGCTCGGAGTGTTTTTTATGGTAACAGATCCGGTGAGCGCTCCAAAGACTAATGC